>JAAURO010000180.1 GCA_012032215.1 Limnobacter sp. | reverse complement strand
CTGTTCGCACCTCCCCAACCCCTGGCCAGTTGGCTGTAAGAGTGCAGATTTTTTGTGCAGCACTCATTGCCTCTTTGCGAGGGCGAAGATGTGCATTACGGAATGCATCCGCAGGTTTGTGTACCAAATTCTTTCTTACAGCTGCTTGCGCAGTTTCCATCGGTTCAGGCGAAGTTCCTCTTCCAACCGCAGCTAGAGCATTGTTAACCACAAAGGCAGCAATAGCACCCAACGCCGTACCCAGAGCCAGGCCAACTTGTTTTAGAAATCCTACAACTTTTGCCACGCCATGCGGAGTGTTTTCGGCCACACTAGCAACCTTGGGAGCGACATAAGGTGGCACCCTCTTCGCAGCATCTGCGATCGCCTCCCTTGTCTCAATAGCAGCATTTCTTGTACCCTGCGCAATTTTTTTGCCTCCACGGTACATCCCTGCTCCTCCAGCCCCTACAACAACTACAGTACCTCCAACGCCGTACCAGCAAAGCCCGCAGCAGCAGCAGCGCCCCCAACAACAACTACACCAGCAACAGCTGCACCAGCAGCACCTATTGCCACAGGCCCCCATGCTGGGAATGTTGCCCCCACCACTGCATACATAAACGCTTTAGGATGGTTGTCCAGCGCCGTATTAACACCCTCCGCCAGACTTCGAACACCCTGAGCACAAGCAGTGTAGCCGTTTTCGATGTCAGCTTTAAGCCCTATGAAGGTTTGACAGCCCTGCTTTACCTTGTGATCTTCGGCATTTACTTGTGAATGACCTGCATCTCCCGATTCCCTTGCTATGCTGCCTGTAGAACCTAGATTACCGACACTATTACTACTACTCATTTCTAACCTCGTATGTGTGTGATGGTATGCACGCCGCAGCAATACGCCCTGAGCGAGCAATGATTAACAACTTCCAAGCCCTGCATACTCACGCAACACAACCAGAAAAGAGGTTCAGGTTAAGTTACAAATTCCCCAAGAAAACATTTCCTTGTGAACAAGTTAATTGCACCTGCAAAGCTTATTATAACTACGTAACAAATCACAAAAAATTGTTCCACGTAACTTATAAATAAATTGTTTTTTATATTTTTTAGTGTGCGTGGTTTTTTGGCCGGTTTCAGCACCGAACTGCTTGTTGTTTAAAGAAGGTTATAGCGGGAAAAATGTAATATGGCATAGTCGGCACAGCCTTGTGCGCAAACCTGGTGCTTTCGAGCCATGGCGCTGACGCTGAGGGCGAGTTAACGGCCGCCGAGCAATTGAGGTTTCAGAAGGGGTTTCGGGCAACGCTTAGCCGGGTGGCATGCCCCAAGTGCCAGGGCAAGAAAGAACCGCAAAACCTATGCCATATTATAATTTTCCGGCTATAGATTTTTTTCTACCCACCAGCCGCGCAAACAAAATGCCCACTTCGTACAACACACACACGGGAACGGCCAGAAACAATTGCGACATAACATCGGGCGGGGTAACTACGGCGGCCACCACAAAGGCCGCCACAATGACGTAAGCCCGGACCGCCACCAGTTTTCCACCGACACAATGCCCATGTGCACCAGCACCACCACCACGATGGGCACCTCGAAGGTAAGCCCAAAGGCCATAAACATGGTCATGACAAAACTTAAATAGGCCTCGATATCGGGGGCGGCAGTAATGCTGCTGGGCGCAAATTCGTTGATAAAGGCAAACACCTTGCCAAACACAATAAAGTGACAAAACGCAATGCCCGCCAAAAACAGCAGGGTGCTGGAAAAAATAATGGGCAGGGCCAGCTTTTTTTCGTGCTGGTAAAGGCCCGGTGCCACAAAGGCCCACAACTGATACAAAGTAACAGGAAGCGTCACCACAAATGCCACCATGGCGGTTAGCTTAACCGGCACCATAAAGGGCGTAACCACGCCGATGGCTATCATTTTGGTGCCCGCTGGCAAGGCATTTTGTATGGGTTGGGCCAGCAAATCGAATATAAAATCTGCGCCCGGCCATGCCATAAGGCCCACAAAAACCACCAAAAATGCCACCACTGCACGCAGCAACCTGCTGCGCAGCTCTACAAGGTGGGACACAAAGGTTTCAGATTGGCTCATAACTCGCTGTTCGGTGGTTTGGGCGTTTGGTGAGCAGAGGCAGCGGGGCTGGTATTCGCTGGGAGAGGGTCGGTGGGAGGTGGCTCGGTGTGATTGCTGCGGGCAGTTGGGCTGGCAAGCGCCTGAAAAGGCGCTTCTGCATTGCGCAGCCCTTCGTCTACTTCCGATTCTATCTGGCGCGCGGCCTTTTGCATGTCTGCCTGCAGGCGGCGCAGTTCATCAATTTCCATTTCGCGGCTGATTTCGGCCTTCACATCGTGAACATAGCGCTGCGCACGGCCCAGCAAATGCCCCACGGTGCGCGCCACCTTGGGCAGTTTTTCCGGACCAATAACCACCAAAGCCACCACGGCTATCAATAGAAGTTCGGTAAAACCAATGTCAAACATACTGTGGCCTGTGTGGTTGCGCTTTGGGTATTCGCTTTGGGTGTTCTGCCTATTCTCTGGGGGACCCTTGGGTGTGTTCTGTGGCCTCTACATCTACCGTGTCAGGGTGCGCTTCCGTGTTGTGCTGCCCAGGAAACCTGGCCGATGCTTTTTGCCGCATGCCATTACTCAGGCTGTCGGGGTTTTCGGTGGTGGTTGGGGGGGCATGTTGGCTGGCGTTTTGGGCAGAATCTTCGCCCTCTTTCATGCCTTGCTTAAACCCCTTCACCGCGCCGCCTAAATCAGAGCCAATGTTGCGCAGCTTTTTGGTGCCGAACACCAAAAGCACAATAACCAGCACGATAATCCAGTGCCAAATGCTGAAGCTTCCCATTTTTACTCCTTGATAAAATTGCCGTTATGCCGGTGGAGTGAGCATTGGGCCCAAACGCGGTGCACCACCCAGTACATGCAAATGCACATGATACACCTCTTGCCCGCCCGCTTTGCCCACATTGACGATGGTGCGAAACCCGGCCTCGCAACCATGCTCTTTGGCCAACTCAGCAGCTTTCACCAGAATATGCCCCAGAACGGGTGCGTCTTCGGGCGTGGTGTCGGCCAAGGTGGCGATGTGCTTTTTGGGAATAAGCAACAAATGCACCGGAGCTGCGGGCTTGATGTCGTGAAAAACCAGAATTTGATCGTCTTCGTACACCTTGCGGCTGGGTATTTCGCCAGCAACAATTTTACAAAACAGGCAATCGGTGTGAGCAGGTGGCATGTGGGGCACTGGTTTACTCCTTGTGGGTGTTGTGGGGTGCAGCATGTGTGCGGCTGGCTTTTTCCTGCAAGCCAGAAACACCCATGCGTTGCCCCAGCTCGGCTAGTACCTCTTGTGCGCCCACCCCATGGTGCGACAACAACACCATGCAATGAAACCACAAATCGGCCACCTCACAGACTACCTTGTTTGGCTGCTGGTCTTTGGAAGCCATAATAACCTCGGCGGCCTCTTCGCCTATTTTTTTTAAAATGGCATCCTGCCCTTTGTGGTGCAAACTGGCCACGTAGCTGGATTGCGGATCGGCCGCTTTGCGCTCTTCCAGAACAGCGGTTAGCCGAGCTATTAAATCAGGGTTTGACATATGAATCCTTGGGGTGCTGCGTACGCCTATAAAATACCAGTATTTATTATAAAATGTGTTTTTTGCAATCTACGGAGTTAGGAAATGCCAGGAATCACTGTTCCTCCACCCACAGAAGCAGAAGCAATGCAACTTGCAACCGGTCACAGCCGCGATACAGCAGAGATATCGGCAAATGTCACCAATGCCATACTGAACGATACTCTTGAAAGCCAGGCCCCGTCTTTGAAAAGAAGCATCTTGGTATTAAACAACGATATAGAATGGCTTACCAATGCAGCAAGAACACAAAATTACCAAAATCCAGAAATTCTTAGAATTTTAGAAAGATCACACGCGTCCCTGCAACTTATTGAAAAAATGGTGCGCATCGGCTTGGACGAAGACGCTGCCTAGCCCTTGCCATAGAGTGTTTTTGGGTCTTGAAGCACCGGGTCTATTGCCACCCAGTAATGCGACTGGCCGTTTTCCGCGCGTTCCAGCCTGAAGTAAAAACAGCTTTCGCGCCCAGTGTGGCAAGCAATGCCGCCTTGTTGTTCCACTTGCAACACAATGACATCGCCATCGCAATCCAGGCGCATTTCCTGCACGCGCTGCTGGTTGCCCGATTCTTCGCCCTTGTGCCACAGCTTGCCACGCGAACGCGAAAAATACGTGGCATAGCCGCTTTGGGCCGTGATTTGCAGGGCTTCAAGGTTCATCCAGGCCACCATCAGTATGCGGCCGGTTTGGTAATCCTGGGCAATCACAGTGACCAAGCCGTTTTCATCGAAACGAACGGAATCCAGCCAGTTGCCGGTTAGTTTTAGGTCTTTGCTCATGGGGGCGGGGTTAAGTAGCTTGGTTGGTTTTCCAGCTTGTATGATAGCAGCGCCTTCCGCCCCAAGCCCGGCTTGACCTGGTTTCGCTTAAACACACTTTCATTGCCTTCTCGCCCCAAGCCCGGCTTGGCCTGATTTCGCTTAAACACACTTTCATTGCCTTTTCACCCAAAGCCGAGCTTGGCTTAAACACACTTTGATCGCCTTTTCACCCCAACCCCGGCTTGATGCCCCTGGTTCGAGGACTGTTCGAAACCCCGCCTGCGCTCTCGCTCTGGTCGGCGGCCGTTAACTCGCCCTCGCCCTTGACGGGGCTACGGTGCTCAAACATGCCCGGCCTTCTTCCTCCCGCGCCAAGCGCTTCGGCGGCGAACAGTCTTTTACTCACCCGGGGCAAACAAGCGCGGGCTTGGGGCTTAAGGCGGGGGG
>JAAURO010000179.1 GCA_012032215.1 Limnobacter sp. | reverse complement strand
AAAGCCAGAAAGACCGCTTGAGCATTGGACAGGGCGGTGTGGCGGGGGCAGAGGCAGCTTCTGACAGAAATGCCGAAGAACTGGTTGCCAAGAACAAAGCCCTCAACGAGGCAAACGAGCGCATTTCCCTGCTGGAAAAAAACATCACCGATTTACAACGGCTCATGGAAATGCAGGCAGAGCCTGCACCAGCTGGCGGTGCGGCCACCCCGGCAAGCAAAGCTGCTGGCGAAAAATCTGCCGAAGCTGCCTCTAAGTTGCCGGAAGTAACTACCGATGCCGCTTTGGCCAATTTGCCTGAAAAGGCTGCCGAAGAGGCCCTTGCACAACCTCCAGAAGCCGACGCAGAAGCAGACCAGGAAGCCACTAAGGAAGCCGGGCCTGAGCAGCCCGATGCCGCAGAAATTGCTAGGCTGTTTGACGATGCACCCATAAACGGCACGGAAGAAACACCTGCTGAACCGGCCGCAGCAGAAAATGTAGAAACCCACGATGGCAGCAACACGGAAACAGGCTTGTCTGCTTTGCTTTCGCGTTCTTGGGTGCTGGGGGCACTGGGTGGTGCTGGCGTGCTGGTGCTCTTGGTGTTGGCTTTGGCCTTCCGGCGCAAAAGCAAAGTCGATATTCCTGAAAACGCATTCACCACCGATGACCCTGTTGATAAAGCCAAGCCGGCTGCCAGCTTCGATGAGAGCCTGGTTGCTGCTTCTTTGGCGGCGCGGGCCGATGGAGCGGATGAAGCGCCTGCTGATTCCTCAGTCAACTCCGTGGAAGACGAAGAGTTTGATCTGGATGAAGTGATGACCGAACCTGCAGCGCCAGCCCCCATTGAGCGCGCCGAGGTGGTGGAAGAAGTTGAACCTGAACCAGAGCCAGAGCCAGAGCCAGAGCAGCCGTATGACGATGAGTCCGAAGCAGAATTGAATCCTGAACCAGAATTGGAGGCCGTGCCCGAGCCAGAAGAGTTTGACCTGCCGCAAACCGGGCAGGGTGAGCCCAATCTGGAATCTGGAGTAGAGCTGGACTTCCCGGAACCAGACCCTTCGGGCGTGCCGGTTGGGCACAACCCGGAAGCGGGTATTCTTTCTGATCTGGACGACATGGACAAAGGCGCCACAGCAGCCCAGGAAGAAATGAAGGCCCTGCGCGATGCAGGTCCTGACTCAGCCGAAGACGAAGCTTCCGACTATGAATCCGATCTGGAAGACGATTCTGTTGCGGAACCTGATTCGGGCAGCAGCGAAATAGACGATGCAACCTGGCAGGAAGTAGCTACCAAGCTTGATTTGGCTGGTGCCTACGTGGAAATCGGCGATGCCGAGGGTGCCAAAGAGCTTCTGGATGAAATTGTCAAGAAAGGCGATTCCGAGCAAGTTCGTAAAGCCAAAGAATTACTCGGCAATCTGTAAAAGGCAGTATGACTTTTCGTGTCGCCCTGGCGCTCAGTTACCAGGGTTCTTCTTTTGAGGGCTGGCAAACCCAACCTCATGGCAACACGGTGCAAGACAGGCTTCAGGAGGCGGTTGCCAGTATTGCAGGCCACCCCGTGCAGGTTTTTTGCGCCGGGCGCACCGACACAGGCGTACACGCACGCCAGCAAGTGGTGCATTTTGACACCCCTAGCCAACGCCCGGAATCAGCCTGGATAAAAGGTGTAAATGCGTGGTTGCCACCCAGTGTTTCGGTGCAAGGCGCATGCAGGGTGCCAGAAACATTTCACGCGCGTTTTGGCGCACTCTCCAGAGCCTACCGCTACTTTTTTTACACGGCCACCAGCCCTTGTCCGTTGAAGCCTGGCATGGTATGGCTGCACTATCCTGTTAATTTAGAGCACATGCGACAAGCTGCCCTGTGTTTGCTTGGCACACACGATTTTTCTGCATTCAGGTCATCGCAGTGCCAGGCCAACAGCCCGGTGCGCACCCTGTATGCGCTCAATATTGTTCAAAAAGGCGATTGGGCGTATGCGCACATTCAGGGCAATGCTTTTTTGCACCACATGGTGCGCAATATAATGGGGTGCCTGCTGGAAGTCGGGCTTGGTAACCGCCCAGTTGATTGGGTGTGTGAGGTGTTGAAATCTGAAAGTCGCGAGCAGGCTGCACGAACTTACCCCGCCCATGGCCTTACCCTGTGGGAAGTGGAGTATCCTCAAGAGTTTGGTATTGCAGCACTTTTTTCTCGTGCAAAATTGGATTTTCTGTAACTTGATGTGGGCGGACAGTAGGTCATGGTTACCCGTACCCGAATAAAAATCTGTGGATTAAAAACCGCTGCCGCTGTCAGTGTGTGCAAAGAAGCAGGCGCCGATGCAGTCGGATTTGTGTTTTATGCACCTTCACCCCGTTACGTAGAGCCCGCGCACGCACAGCAATTGTGCCAAGCGTTGGGGCCTTGGCAAACGCCCGTGGCTTTGTTTGTAAACCCGGCACCAGAACAGGTGCACGCAGTACTGGCCTGCATGCCCAATGCCTTGCTGCAGTTTCATGGCGATGAATCGCCCCGGTTTTGTGCCTCGTTTGCAAGGCCCTATTTAAAAGCCATCCGAATGCAGGCAGGCACCGATTTGCACGAGCAGGCCAGGCAATATGCAAGTGCCCAGGGCTTGCTGGTAGACAGCTGGTCTGAGGCTTATGGCGGCTCGGGCCAGGCCTTCGATTGGTTGCTGTTGCCCAAGCCCGGCAGTCTGCCGTTGGCGCTGATATTGTCGGGCGGGCTGCACCCGGAAAACCTGCAGGAAGCCATTTCGAACTGTCAACCTTACGGTGTGGATGTCTCCAGCGGCGTAGAGTCCTCTAAAGGCGTAAAATGCGAGACTAAAATACGTGCTTTTTGCCGGGCAGTGCAACAGGCGGATGCCGCTTTGTAATCAAATTTGGTTTGTATGACGACACCCTACGATTTTCCCGATAGTTCCGGCCACTTTGGCCCTTATGGTGGCAGTTTTGTCTCGGAAACCCTTGTTCATGCGCTGGAAGAACTCAAAACCGCGTATGCCCAATGCCAGTCTGACCCAGCCTTTCTGGCCGAGTTCGACAGCGAACTCAAGCATTTTGTGGGACGCCCCAGCCCCATTTACCACGCCAAAAGGTGGTCTCACGAGTTGGGCGGTGCGCAAATTTACTTCAAGCGCGAAGACCTCAACCACACCGGTGCTCACAAAATCAACAATTGCATTGGTCAGGCCTTGCTGGCAAGGCGCATGGGAAAACCGCGTGTGATTGCCGAAACCGGGGCAGGGCAGCACGGCGTGGCCACTGCCACCGTGGCTGCACGGTATGGCATGCAATGTGTGGTGTACATGGGCCAGGAAGACGTGGAACGCCAAGCCCAGAATGTATTTCGCATGAAGCTGTTGGGCGCCGAAGTGGTGCCCGTGCAGTCGGGTTCAAAAACCCTCAAAGATGCACTGAATGAAGCTATGCGCGATTGGGTGACCAACGTGGAAGACACGTTTTACATCATTGGCACCGTGGCCGGGCCTCACCCGTACCCCATGCTGGTGCGCGATTTCCAAAGCGTGATTGGCAAGGAATGCATGGTACAAATGCCCGAGCAGACCGGCAGGCAACCCGATTACGTGGTGGCCTGCGTGGGAGGAGGTTCGAATGCCATGGGCATTTTTTACCCTTACCTTGACTACCCAGAGGTCAAGCTGGTTGGCGTAGAGGCGGCAGGCCATGGCATTGAAACCGGGCACCATGCGGCCTCTTTGTCGGCAGGCAGTCCCGGCGTGCTGCACGGCAACCGCACGTATTTGCTGCAAAACGAAGACGGGCAAATCACCGAAACGCATTCGGTGTCTGCGGGGCTGGATTACCCCGGTGTTGGCCCCGAGCATGCCTGGCTTAAAGACTCCACCCGCGCCACTTACGTGGGCATTACCGACACCCAGACCATACAGGCTTTCCACGATTGTTGTCGCATCGAGGGCATTATTCCTGCTCTGGAAAGCAGCCACGCCTTGGCCTATGCCGCCCAACTGGCCAAAACCTTGCCTGCCGATCAAACCATTCTGGTGAATCTGTCGGGCCGGGGCGACAAAGACATGCACACGGTGGCCCGTTTAAGCGGTGCAGAATTTTATTGCCACCCAAGCTGCAAAGCAGCGCAGGCTGCGGCTTGCAAGCACTCCCAATAACGCATCAGGCTTGCCATGTCCAGAATTCAAACAGTATTTAAAACACTTCGGGCACAGGGCCGCAAAGCCCTGATTCCGTTTGTGACTGCAGGCGATCCTTCCCCCGACCACGTGGTCGAATTGCTGTGCGCAATCGCTGATTCCGGCGCCGATGTGATCGAGCTGGGTGTGCCTTTTTCAGACCCCATGGCGGATGGGCCGGTTATTCAACGCTCTAGCGAACGTGCTTTGGCACACGGTGTCAGCACGCTTAAAATTCTGGAATATGTGGCGCAATTTCGCACCCGGAACCAGCACACCCCCCATTGTGCTGATGGGCTATGCCAACCCGATTGAAAAAATGGGAATAGAGAACTTTGTTGGCAAAGCGGCGCAAGCGGGTGTGGATGGCGTGCTGGTGGTGGACTACCCGCCCGAAGAATCGCTAGCGTTTGCCCAAGCCTTGCGTTCCGCGCAGCTTGATCCGGTTTTTTTGCTGGCGCCTACTTCATCGAACGAGCGCATTGCCAAAGTGGCGCAAGCTGCCAGTGGCTATGTGTATTATGTGTCGCTTAAAGGCGTTACTGGCGCTGCCACGCTGGATGCTACGGAGGTGGAATCCCGTTTATCGGTAATTCGCGAGCACACGCCGCTTCCAGTGGGTGTGGGTTTTGGCATTCGCGATGCGCAAACTGCTTGCAAGCTAGCCAGGTTTGCCGATGCGGTGGTTATAGGTTCCGCGCTTATTACCGCCATG
>JAAURO010000178.1 GCA_012032215.1 Limnobacter sp. | reverse complement strand
AGTTAACGGCGCCGAGCAAGTGAGGCTTCAGACGGGGTTTCGGGCAAAGCCTTAGCCGGGCGGTACATGCCAACGCTCCGTGGCGTGAAAGCGAAGCAGCGCGAAAGCACTAGCGCCGCAGCGTGAAAGCGAAGCACAAGCACAGTAGCGCGAAGACAAAAAAAGTTACCCGTCTTCGCGCCGCAAATGCGGAAACAAAATGACGTCGCGAATATTCGCACTGTCGGTAATCAACATTATCAAGCGGTCTATGCCAATTCCACAGCCGCCAGTGGGCGGCATGCCATATTCCAGCGCCCGTATGTAATCGGCATCAAAAAACATGGCTTCGTCGTCACCTGCTTCTTTGGCTTGCACTTGCTTGCGAAAGCGTGCGGCTTGATCTTCCGGGTCGTTCAATTCCGAAAAACCATTGGCAATTTCACGGCCCGTAATAAACAGCTCGAAGCGTTCGGTAATTTCGGGGTTGGTATCGCTGGCACGCGCCAAAGGCGACACTTCCACCGGGTAATCCACAATAAAAGTGGGTTCCCACAACTGGCTTTCCGCCGTTTCTTCAAACAGGGCAAGTTGCAGCGCCCCTCGGGCTGCGTTTTTAAGCGCAGGCGTGTGTTCTACGCGCACCCCTTTGGTAGCCAGTTCTGCCTTTAAAAACTCCAGATCGTTTAATTGCGCTGTGGTGTACTGTGGACAGTGCTTTTGAATGGCCTGCACAATGGTTAGCCGCTGAAAAGCGGCGGTGAAATTCAGCGGTTTGCCTTGGTAAACCACCTCGGTTGCACCCGTGGCCTGTCGCACTGCGTGGCGAATAATTTCTTCGGTGAAGTCCATCAGGTGCTGATAATTCCAGTAGGCGGCATAGAACTCCATCATGGTAAATTCGGGGTTGTGCCGTGGGCTTACACCCTCGTTCCTGAAATTGCGATTGATTTCAAACACGCGCTCAAAGCCGCCCACTATCAGCCGCTTTAAATACAATTCGGGAGCAATTCGCAAAAACATCTCCATGTCCAGCGCATTGTGGTGCGTCACAAAGGGCTTGGCTGCAGCACCACCCGGAATGGCGTGCAACATGGGGGTTTCCACTTCCAGAAAACCATGTCCGGCCATAAACCAGCGCATGGAAGACATGGCCTTGGAACGTGCCTCGAAAGTTTTTCGAGTGTGTTCAGACACGATTAAATCGACATACCGCTGGCGGTAGCGCATTTCCTGATCGGCCAAACCATGGAATTTATCGGGCAAGGGACGCAACGACTTTGCCAGCAAACGGATTTCGGTGCAATGCACAGAAAGTTCACCTTTCATGGTTTTAAACAAGGTGCCCTTGGCCGCCACAATGTCGCCCAAATCCCAATGCTTGAATTCACCGTGTGTTTCGGCCCCTACACCATCGTTGTTGATGTAAAACTGAATGCGCCCGGTGCCATCTTGCACGGTGGCAAACGAAGCCTTGCCCATGACGCGCTTAAGCATCATGCGCCCGGCCACGCTTACCTCAATGCCTTGCGGGTCTATTTCTTCTTTGCTGAGTGCGGCATAAGTAGCTTGCAAGCTGGCAGCATGATGCGTGGGCGAAAAATCGTTGGGAAAAGGCTGGCCCTGCTCGCGCAAGCGCGCCAGCTTGCTGCGGCGCTCTGCAACAATTTGGTTTTCATCCACAGCAGGCAGCTCGTTTGGTGCTGCTGGGGGAACATTGCGAGGCGCATCAAGGGAAGTATTGCCGGGTTGTTCACTCATGGTGTGTGTTGCCTTTGCTGTTTCAAAAAACGGACTTGTTTAAATGCCTTGCTTCAAGCTGGCCTGAATGAAGGGATCCAAATCGCCGTCCAGTACTTTTTGCGTGTGAGAGATTTCCACGCCGGTACGCAAATCCTTGATGCGGCTGTTGTCCAGCACATAACTGCGGATTTGGTGGCCCCAGCCCACATCGGTTTTGGTGTCTTCAAGGGCTTGCTGTTCGGCCTGTCGCTTGCGCAACTCGGCCTCGTAGAGGCGCGATTTCAGCATGGTCCAGGCTTCATCGCGGTTGCGGTGCTGCGAGCGGTCGTTCTGGCATTGCACCACAATCCCTGTGGGTATGTGGGTAAGGCGCACCGCCGAATCGGTTTTGTTGATGTGCTGGCCACCCGCGCCGCTGGCACGGTAAGTGTCTACACGCACATCGGAAGGGTTGATGTCTATTTCAAAAGATTCATCCACTTCCGGGTACACAAACAGCGAGGCAAACGAGGTATGCCGACCACCGCCTGAATCGAACGGCGACTTACGCACCAGGCGGTGCACACCAGTTTCGGTGCGCAGATAGCCAAAAGCATACTCGCCTTTTACTTTAATAGAAGCCGATTTAATACCCGCCACCTCACCGGGTGATTCCTCCAGAATTTCCACCTCGAAGCCTTTGCGATCACAGTAGCGCAGGTACTGGCGCAGCAAAATACTGGCCCAATCCTGCGCCTCGGTGCCGCCCGCACCCGCGGTAATGTCGATAAAGCAATTGGACGGGTCTGCCGGATTGGAAAACATGCGGCGAAACTCCAAAACCTCCACATCAGCTTGTGCAGCTTCCACATCAGCCTGAACCGCCAGCAAAGTGTCTTCATCGCCCTCTTCCTGCGCCAGTTCAAACAAATCCTGAGCGTCTTTCAGGGTGGCCTGTACACGATTCACCGTGTTTACCACTGTTTCCAGGCTTTTTTTCTCGCGGTTCAGTTCTTGGGATTTTTTGGGGTCTGCCCACACACCGGGGTCTTCAAGTTCTGCGTGAACCACCACCAGCCGGTCGGCTTTGCGATCAACGTCAAAGATACCTCCGAAGTTCAGAAGCCCTGTCGGCCAGGTCGGTCAAGCTGTTAATAATAGCGTTCAGGCGTTCGGCTTCCATGCAGTCTCTTCCAGTAAATTGGCCTGGGGGCAATGGTAGCTTACCCCCCGTTCGGCTAACCCGCTATTGTAGCGCAAAAGCTGCATTTACAGGCCCTTCTCCCAACCAACCCTGGCCCGCAAACCTGAAAAAAAACCACGCGGGCTGAACCTTTGCTAGCATAAGTGCTGTTACGTTTTTATTACAGGCCGCGAATTGCCCCAATCCTCTTTTGCGTCCAGCCAACCAGAAAAGGCTTACTTACAGACTGCCTCCAGCTTTTTGCCGCAGGCCCTGATTCAATGGGCCAACAGCGAACAACTTCAAGATGCGCACACCCCTTTTGTGCACCACGTGTCAGGGGCCGTCCTGTTTGCCGATCTGAGCGGTTTTACCGCGCTTAGTGAAGCCCTGCATGCCCAAGGAGAGGAAGCGGGCGAAAGGTTAACTGCCCACCTGAACTTCTATTTTGGCGCATTGGTAGACACTGTGCTAAGCCACGGTGGCGATGTCGTTAAATTTGCGGGAGACGCCCTGCTGGCAGTCTGGTCTGGCAGCACAGAAACAAAGCTGCTGGAGTGCCAGCAAAAAGCCTGGGAATGCAGCATGCAACTGCAAAGCTGCATAGCACATCTGTGGCACACCACAGAAGTAGACTTGTCGATGAAAGTGTCGCTGAGCTGCGGCCCCCTTAGCTGCGTGTGCGTAGGGGGCGTGCTTGAACGCCGCGAATTGCTGATAAAAGGCACCCCGCTCACCGAAATTGGCGTGGCCAACGATTTGGCAGAACCCGGCGATATTATGCTGTGCGCCTCCGCACTAGAGCACCTGCCCAACAAGCCCGCCTGCACGCCTGCCTCACCTGGTGTATACCGCCGCACAGGCCCGTTGGCGGGATGGAGCGTGCAAGTGCCTGCCACGCAAGACAAAATACAGCTAAAAACCGCCGCCAACCAAGCGGCGCGCCAGTTTATTCCTGCAGCCATTCGCAAAAGCCTGGATGCCCACCAAGCCGACTGGATCAACCAAAGCCGCCGGGTATCGCTGCTGTTTGTCAATTTGCCGGATTTTCAGGATTCCTTATCTGTAGAAGCCATTCAACAGGCCGTACGTGCCATGCAAATTGCACTGTATCGCTTCGAGGGCAGCATGAACAAAATCAGCGTAGACGACAAAGGCATTTCCATGCTGGCCGCGCTGGGCATCCGCCCCTTAGCCACACCGATGACCCCTTGCGCGCCGTGCTGGCCGCGCAAGCCATTCTGACCGCGCTGCGCGAAAACGGCCTGAGTTGCGCGATTGGAATCAGCACCGGGCGCGTGTTCTGTGGTGTGGTTGGCAACGAATTGCGACGCGAATACACAGTCATGGGCAATCCGGTTAATTTGTCAGCACGGCTCATGCAAGAAGCCATGAAAACCGAAAATGGCCACCCGATTGTCATGGACAAATTCACCGCCGAAGAAGTAGACCACCAATTGCAGCTTGAGCCCTTGGGCGCCCTACAACTCAAAGGCAAAGCCCACAGCGTGCTCGCTTTCCGCTGCATCGGCGGGCTGCACAACAACCTCTTGCACACCGCACAAGCCAACAACCCCGTGCAACGCTGCATTGGCCGCCAAGCCGAAATTGCGCAACTGGCCACCTTTAACAAACAACATCCACATGCCTGCCTGCTCGCCTGTGACGGACTGCCAGGCATGGGCAGAAAAACCATACTGAGCGCCTTGCGCACCGATGCACGCGCCCTCTCTCACACCTGCGACCCGGTTCAGGAATTCACCCCCTGGCAAGCCTGCGCAGGCATCGTGCGCCAGCTTTTTCAAATCAACGAACTCACCACCCCTGAACTGTGCACCCACGCCATATACAGCGCCTTGCCTGAAAACATGGACATTTTGCAGCGCGCCCCCTTGTTCGGCGCACGTACTGCCCGGTGTGTGGCAAGACAACGAATTCACCGCCGACCTCCAGCGGCCCCACGCGCGCCACGAAACCGTCAAACTGACTGGTGGGTATTTTGAGCATCTCAGCC
>JAAURO010000177.1 GCA_012032215.1 Limnobacter sp. | reverse complement strand
GCACGTCTTCCAGGGTGAGTGGTTCGAAATACAGGCGGTCGGAGGTGTCGTAATCGGTGGAAACAGTTTCTGGATTGCAGTTCACCATAATGGTTTCGTAACCATCTTCGCGCAGGGCCATGGCCGCATGCACGCAGCAGTAGTCGAACTCAATGCCCTGGCCAATGCGGTTGGGGCCGCCACCCAGCACCATGATTTTTTTGCGGGTGGTGGGCTGCGCTTCGCACTCTTGTTGGTAAGTGGAATACAAATAAGCGGTGCTGGTTTTGAATTCAGCCGCGCAGGTATCCACGCGTTTGTAAACCGGGCGGACATTGTGCTGGTGGCGCAGTTTGCGCACCTCGGTTTCGGATACATCCAGCAAATACGCCAGCCTGCGGTCCGAAAAACCTTTGCGCTTGAGCAACCGCAGCACGGGCGCGGTAAGGTCGGACAGGGTTTTGGTTTCCAGTTCCAGCTCGGTTTGCACAATGTTTTCAATTTGCGCCAAAAACCAGGGGTCGATGTGGGTAAGAGCATGCACCTCCTGCAACGAAAACCCTTGCGCAAAAGCATCGCCCACGTAAAAAATGCGTTCCGGGCCCGGTTCAGCCAGCTCGCGCTCAATAACTTCGCGATCGGCGGTCATCTGGTTTAAACCATCTACGCCAATTTCCATACCGCGCAGGGCTTTCTGGAAGCTTTCCTGAAAGGTGCTGCCCATGGCCATGACTTCGCCCACCGATTTCATTTGAGTGGTCAGGCGGCTGTCGGCAAGCGGGAATTTTTCGAAGGCGAAACGCGGAATTTTGGTGACTACATAATCGATAGAGGGTTCGAACGAAGCGGGTGTAGCGCCGCCTGTGATGTCGTTTTGGAGTTCATCGAGCGTGTAACCCACCGACAGTTTAGCGGCCACTTTGGCTATCGGGAAACCCGTGGCCTTGGAGGCCAATGCCGAAGAGCGCGACACGCGGGGATTCATTTCAATGACAATCAGGCGGCCATTTTCAGGGTTCACGGCAAACTGCACATTAGAGCCGCCGGTATCCACGCCGATTTCGCGCAAAATGGCAATCGAGGCATTGCGCATGATTTGGTATTCGCGGTCGGTGAGGGTTTGCGCGGGTGCCACGGTAATGGAATCGCCCGTGTGTATGCCCATGGGATCCAGGTTTTCGATGGCGCAAACAATAATGCAGTTGTCGGCAGAATCGCGCACCACTTCCATTTCAAACTCTTTCCAGCCAATCAGGCTTTCTTCAATAAGCAGCTCGTTGGTGGGTGAGGCCTCCAGGCCACGGCGGCAAATGGTTTCGAATTCTTCGGCGTTGTAGGCAATACCTCCGCCCGTGCCACCCAAGGTAAAGCTGGGGCGAATAACCATGGGAAAACCGTTGGTGCCAAGTTCTGCGCCTATGCTTTGTTGCAACGCCCAGGCTTCTTCCATGCTGTGGGCTACGCCAGACTTGGCCGATTCCAGGCCGATGCCAGTCATGGCGTTTTTGAATTTCAGGCGGTCTTCGGCTTTTTCAATGGCCTCTTCGCGTGCGCCAATGAGTTCTACCCCGTGTTTGGTCAGCACGCCGTTGCGTGCCAAATCCAGTGCACAATTGAGCGCGGTTTGGCCACCCATGGTGGGCAGTACAGCATCGGGCTTCTCTTTGGCAATGATTTTTTCGACCACTTGCCAGGTAATGGGCTCGATGTAGGTGACATCGGCCATTTCGGGGTCGGTCATGATGGTGGCCGGATTGCTGTTGACCAGAATAACGCGGTAGCCCTCTTCGCGCAGGGCTTTGCAAGCTTGTGCACCCGAGTAATCAAATTCGCAGGCCTGCCCAATCACAATGGGGCCTGCGCCGATAATAAGAATGCTTTTCAGATCGTTACGCTTTGGCATAACTTCCCTTGGTAAGTTGAATGTTTAAACCGGAGTTGCCACGCAGGCAGAGTGCCCCATTTTTTGGCAGGAACGCTGTTGCCGTGCACATTTAAGCCTTTACGCTTAGCATGGCCGCCACAAAACGGTCGAATAACTCAGCCAAATCGTGTGGCCCCGGGCTTGCTTCCGGGTGCCCTTGAAAGCCGAAATGCGGCGCGATCGGTGAGTTCGATTCCTTGAATCGAGCCATCGAACAGCGACACGTGGGTTACGCGCACATTGGCAGGCAGGGTATCGGGATTAATGGCAAAACCGTGGTTCTGGCTGGAAATAAACACCTTTTTGGTGTGTAAATCCTGCACAGGGTGGTTGGCTCCGTGGTGACCAAATTTCATTTTGAGCGTGGAGGCACCAGCGGCCAAGCCCAGCAACTGGTGCCCCAGGCAAATGCCAAACACGGGCAAGCGGGTTTGCGCAAGCACAGTTTGAATGGCTGAAATGGCGTAGGTGCAGGGCTCCGGGTCGCCAGGGCCGTTGCTCAAAAACACGCCATCGGGATGCAGGGCCAACACGTCAGATGCCGGGGTTTGCGCGGGCACCACGGTAATGCGGCACCCACGCTGGGCCAGCATGCGCAAAATGTTGCGCTTGACACCAAAATCGTAAGCCACCACATGCAGCGGCCTTTCGCCTTGCTGAAAATGCGGCAACTGAGAAGCATCGCCCAAGGCCCATTCGCCTTCGGTCCACTCGTGCGGGGTTTCGCAGCTGACCACTTTGGCCAAATCCATGCCAGCAAGGCCCGGGAAACCGCCCGCCAAGGCCACAGCGCGTTCGGCTGAAAGGCGCCTTCGGCAGCAGATTCGACCATCAGGCAACCAGATTGGGCACCCTTCTCGCGCAGAATGCGGGTGAGTTGGCGGGTATCGATGCCATACAGACCTGGCACACCGTGCGCGTTAAGGTAAGCAGATAAATCCTGTTGCGACCGGAAACTGGATACACGAACAGGAAAATCACGCACCACAAGGCCCGCAACATGCACCGCGGCAGACTCTTCGTCCTGGCTGTTGCTGCCCGTGTTGCCTATGTGCGGGTAAGTAAGGGTAACAATTTGCCGGGCATAAGAAGGGTCGGTGGCAATTTCCTGATAACCGGTAAGGGCAGTATTAAATACCACTTCACCAACCTGTGTGACAGGCGCTCCGAAGGAAAAGCCCTCGAACACCGTGCCGTCCGCGAGCGCGAGCAAGGCGCGCGGGTGTGCGCTTGCAGTTAATTTCGACAAGGGAAACTCCAGTTTAGAGGGGGTTTGACTTAAAGCCCACCCCCGGCAAGAACTCAACCCGGCGTGATCGGGCTGCATTCACCACATCACCCCAGTTAGCCGGATATTATACCTGCTTTAAGCCTTAGGAAAAAAGGCGCGAGCGTGGTTTTGGTGCCTGAGAAAGGTGAAGACTACAACCCTGAGACGGTGAAAATCAGGCAGAATTCGCCGTGGCTGTGGCATTTCCCTTGCGTTTGCGGTTTGCCTTGTCACCTGCTTTTGCAGCAGGCAAAGAACAAGCGGCTAAATCCTGCACTTCCAGCACAAAAGCCGTTCCACCCTGCAATTGATTGTGCGCGCTGAACGACCAGTCCATTTCTTTGCACAGTTTGCGCACCACATACAGGCCAAGGCCGGCTTTAGGCAAATCGCTGCCCAGCAGATCGTTGCAGGCCTTGCTCGGAAAAAAACGCCTCACCAAGCCCGGGGCCGTTGTCGGTCACGGTAAATTCGTGAATGGCCCCCATTTTTCGGTACTTCAACCCCACCTGCCCTTCAAAAGAGTGCTCAACAGCATTGAACAGCAAATTGCCCAGCACGCGCTTTAAACAGCGAACATCGGTATGAAAACTGTGGGCCTCAGCTTCCACCACAAAACCGAGCTCTTTGCTCTCGGCCAAAGGACCAAGCCAGGTGTGCATGGACTGGCAAAGTTCGCGGGAATTCACACTTCCCACCACCATTGCCCGTTGCTCGCCCAATTCAAGGCGACTGGCTTCCATGGTGTTTTCTGCCAGGTCCTGCAGCCAGCGCTGACAGCTTAAAATGCGGTTTAAAACTTCCTCAGCGTGCTTGTTACCCTTCAGGGTGGGGTGGCCCAGCAACAGGCCCAAAGCGTGCAGCGGCTGGCGCATATCGTGCTGCACCCCTGCCAGCCAGCGCATTCTTTCTTTCCAGGCCAAAAGAACAGCCCTTTTGGAATGACGCCAGCGCGATTGCTGAGCACGCCTTTTCAGAATGCGGGTACGCGCCATTCTGTAGCGGAAGTGGCGATCGTTCAAAGAAGCAAAAAACGCCGAAACAATGGTGATGGTGATGCCCGACTGCTGCGCCTGCGGAAACAGCATGCCGAATACAAAAGCCACCGACGAAATGACCACCACACCACACCAGATTTTTTCCGTAGGTGGCACGCGCGAGCTTACCCGGCTTTTCAGCTTGGCAAAGGTCACGCACAAAGCCAGAACCGCCACAGCCGGTGGCAGCAACAGCGAGACCACCTCTACGGGAAGAAGGACCAGCGAAACAGAGGCCAGGGCCAGCAACGTCATCAAGCAAAGTTCCTGATTTTGCTGCGCCCAGGCACACGCATAGGACAAGGCTTTCATGGGAGCGGACTTAATCTGAGTAAACCTCGTCAGACTTCTGCTCTTGCCAGGCACGGTACAGCATGGCGGCTTCCAGCCGGTTTCTTGCATTCAAACGGGCAAGAATACTGCGCACATGGGTTTTAACCGTTTCAGGAGAAAGGCCCAGATTCTGGGCAATTTCGTGATTCGACTCACCTTTGGCAATACGGTGCAGCACCGACACCTGACGCTCGGTAATACGGGCCATTCTTTGGCCAACCGTAAAACCCTGGTTGTCGGTGGTTTTGTTGGTGATTTGGTCGGTCCAGGCGTGGCGACGCAGTTTAAGCACCATGCTGTCGATAACCGACAACACGCGATCCTGGGTGATGCCCTTGGAAATAAACTCGGTTTCCGGGTATTCCTCGGC
>JAAURO010000176.1 GCA_012032215.1 Limnobacter sp. | reverse complement strand
CGCCTGCAGCCTCGGCGCAAAGCGACAAGCTGGACATCGGCAACCGTGTGCAGGTAACGCATTGGGAAGTCGGCAAGCAAGCCCACGTGCTGTATCGTGGTGCACAGTGGCAGGCCGTGTGCCTGGATGACATTCCACAAACAGGCCTGCACGAAATTGCAAACGTACAAAACAGCACACTGCAACTTAAAGCGGTAAAAGTGTTGCACTAAGCGCGTTGCGCCAAAAATGCAGTGGTAAAAACCCCGGGAGCCGTGTAAAAAGCACTGCTTGCCACCTAATTGCAAGTAATTTATTTTAAAAGGAAAGTCTCATGTTTGGATTGGAAGTCCCCCTGATTATACTCGTACTGGCAGTAGTTTTTGTCAGCCAGGCCGCCCGCATCGTTCCCCAGCAAAATGCCTGGGTAATAGAACGCTTGGGCAAGTACGATCGTACCTTGCACGCAGGCCTGAACTTTCTGGTGCCTTTTGTAGATCGAGTGGCTTACAAGCACAACCTGAAAGAGATTCCGATGGATGTTCCCAGCCAGGTGTGTATTACCAAAGACAACACCCAGCTAACCGTAGATGGCATTATTTATTTTCAGGTAACCGATGCCATGAAAGCCAGCTACGGCAGCAGCGATTATGTAATGGCAGTTACCCAACTGGCACAAACTACCTTGCGCTCGATTGTGGGCAAAATGGAGCTGGACAAAACCTTTGAAGAACGCGACATTATTAACGCCAGCATTGTGAATGCCCTGGATGAAGCTGCCCTGAACTGGGGGGTGAAAGTGCTGCGCTACGAAATTAAAGACGTAACCCCACCGCAAGAAATCATTCGTGCCATGCAGGCAGAAATTACCGCCGTGCGTGAAAAGCGCGCGCTGATTGCCGCTTCTGAAGGCCGCAAGCAAGAGCAAATCAACATTGCCAACGGCGAGCGCGAATCTTCGATTGCTCGTTCCGAAGGCGACCGCATTGCAGAAATAAACCGCGCCGAGGGCGAGGCCTGCGCCATTCGCACGATTGCCGAAGCCAATGCCGAAGCCATTCGCAAAGTGGCAGCCGCCTCCAATGAACCGGGCGGCATGAACGCCATGAACCTGAAAGTCGCCGAACGCTATGTGGATGCCTTTGAAAAACTGGCCCAGGAAGGCAACACCCTGATTTTACCGGCGAACATGGCCGACATGGGCGGCATGGTGGCTGCTGCCATGAAGGTTATGGAACACCAGAAAAGGGTGTAGAGGGCGGGCCGAACAACCAGCTTTGCTGTTCGGCCCTTTCGTGGCCGGGCAGGGGGTTATAAATCCAGCAATTGCTCGGTTTCGCTGTCCGAAGGTGTAAAAGTGCGGTTTTCGTAAAAATGAAAAATACCCTCCAGCACTTCATCGGCGGTTTCCACCACTTTAAACAGGTCCAGATCTTCAGGGCTTATCATGCCATCGCCCAACAGCTGACTGCGTATCCAGTCTACCAGGCCCCCCCAAAAGCGGTTGCCCACCAGAATAACCGGCATTTTGCGGCCCTTGCCTGTTTGAATCAGCGTAAGTGCCTCAAACAGTTCATCCATGGTGCCAAAGCCCCCCGGCATTACAATGTAAGCGCTGGCGTATTTGGCAAAAGCCACTTTGCGCGCGAAAAAGTGCCGAAAGGTAAGCGATATATCCTGATAAGGGTTGCCGGATTGCTCAAAGGCAGCTCGATATTCAGCCCCACGCTGGGCGAAGCACCTGCGTGTGCCCCTTTGTTGGCCGCCTCCATTACCCCAGGTCCACCACCGCTGACCACCGCAAAACCTGCGTCCGAGAGTTTTCGGGCAATTTCCAGGGTTAATTTGTAAACCGGGTCTTTTAACGGTGTACGGGCCGAACCAAAAATAGACACGGAAGGCCGAATTGCGGACAGCTTCTCAGCCGATTCAATGAACTCTGCCATAATCCCCAAGATGTGCCACGATTCGCGGGCTTTCACGGTAGTGGAAGTGTCTTTTCGGGGCAGCTGGCGCAAAGTGGGAATATTTTTATTGTTGATAGGCATATGAAGCGTTTACTCCTCGTCGATGGATCCAGTTATTTGTATCGGGCATTTCATGCCATGCCAGATTTGCGCAACCGGGCGGGCGAACCCACCGGTGCCATTTATGGTGTGGTGAACATGCTCAGAAAGCTGCTGGCAGATTACGAATCTGACCAGATTACCAGCCATTGTATTGCCTGCGTGTTTGATGCGCCCGGCAAAACCTTCCGGGACGACTTTTACCCGCAATACAAGGCCAACAGAGCCAGTATGCCAGAAGACCTGGTTGCCCAAATCCCCCCAATACACGACACCGCCGCTGCGCTGGGGTGGCCGATTGTCATGGTGCCCGGCATAGAGGCCGACGATGTAATCGGCACACTGGCGCACAAGGCCATTGAGCAAGGTTTTGACGAAGTGGTTATTTCCACTGGCGACAAAGACATGGCGCAACTGGTAACCGACCGCATCACCCTGGTGGACACCATGAAAAACGCCACCTACAACCGCACCACCGTGTTTTGAAAAATTCGGCGTTTACCCCGAACAAATGGTGGATTATTTTAACCCTCGTGGGCGACACCGTAGACAACGTGCCCGGCGTGGAAAAATGCGGGCCCAAAACCGCAGCCAAGTGGCTTGCGCAATACGGCACGCTTGATAATCTGCTGGAACACGCCCACGACATCCCAGGTAAGGTGGGCGAAAACCTGCGCAACGCCATAGACTGGTTGCCCAAGGGGCGGTTTCTGGTCACCATTAAAACCGACTGCGATTTACCCCTGGCACAGCACATCGAAGAACAACTGCACGCCAAACCAGAAAACACCACAGCCCTGAAAGGGCTTTTTAAGCACTACGACTTCAAAACCTGGTTCCGGCAACTGGACGGCGTAGAAGCCAGCAGCCTGCACACCGAGCCCATTCAAACCGAAGCCGCCTTACACACCTTGTGCAGCGCTCTGGAGCAAGCCCGTAAAAAAGGCGATGTGGTGAGCTTTGATACCGAAACCGATTCACTGGAACCCCTGAATGCCCGCCTGGTGGGGCTGGCCTTCGCGCTTGTGCCCGGCACCGGCTATTACATTCCGCTGGCCCACGAAGATGTAACCGCCGACCCACAATTGCCGCAGGAAACCGTGCTGCAGGCCTTGCAACCCTGGTTTACCGACCCCACGGCACTGAAAGTGGCACAAAACGCCAAGTACGATTTACACGTGCTGGCCAACCACGGCATCTGCGTGCAAGGCCTGCACGACGACACCATGCTGGCCAGCTATGTGCTGGAAGCCCACAAAACCCACGCCATGGATGCCCTGGCCTTGCGCTGGCTTAACTACAACACCCTGAAGTACGAAGACGTGGCAGGCAAGGGCGCCAAACAAATACCCTTTGCCCATGTTCCTGTTGAAACAGCCACACGCTATTCTGGCGAAGATGCCGAAGTAACCCTGCGCCTGAACCTGGTGCTGGGCCAAGCGCTTGCTGAACAGGACAAACTGCTCAGCATTTACCGCGATATCGAATTGCCTTTTTGCCAGGTGCTGTTTGAAACCGAGCGCAACGGCGTGTGCATTGATGTGGCAAAACTCAACGACCAAAGCACCGAACTGCGCGACAAACTGGCTGAACTTGAAAAACAGGCCTATGCATTGGCAGGCCAGGAATTCAACCTGAACAGCCCCAAACAGATTGGCGACATTCTGTTTGAAAAGCAGGGCCTGCCCGTGGTTAAAAAAACCGCCAATGGTGCCGCTTCCACCAACGAAGAGGTGCTCACCAAGCTGGCCGAAGACTACCCCCTCGCCTGCACGTCTTCTGGAGCATCGCAGTCTGGCCAAGCTGAAAAGCACCTACACCGACAAACTGCCGCACATGGTAAATGCCCGCACAGGGCGGGTGCACACCCACTACGCCCAGGCAGTGGCGGTAACCGGGCGTTTGGCCAGCAACGAACCCAATCTGCAAAACATACCCGTGCGCACCGCAGAAGGGCGCAAAGTGCGCGAAGCCTTTGTGGCGCCACCGGGCTGCAAGCTGCTGTCGGCCGATTATTCGCAAATTGAATTGCGCATCATGGCGCATTTGTCGGAAGACAACGCCTTAATCAACGCCTTTACGCAAGGGCTCGACATTCACAGTGCCACCGCCTCGGAAATTTTTTCTGTCCCCCTTGCGCACGTCAACAACGATCAACGCCGCACCGCCAAAGTGATTAATTTTGGCCTGATTTACGGCATGAGCGCCTTTGGGCTGTCTGCCAATTTAGGCATTACGCGCGAAGCCGCCAAGCTGTACATCGACCGCTACTTCGCCCGCTACCCCGGCGTAGCCAATTACATGGAAAGCACCCGCCAACTGGCACGCCAGCAAGGCTATGTAAGCACCGTGTTTGGCCGCAGGCTTTGGCTGCCTGAAATCAACAGCCCGAATGGCCCACGCCGTGCTGCTGCCGAACGGCGTGGAACTGCACAATTTCTATGTGCCTGCCGGCGGCGACATTCCCGATCCGAAGAAAAACCGGAAGTTCGCCCACAAGCTGAAATTCATCGCCGAGATGAAGGCGTGGTCGGCGGAGATGAAGCGGCGGCGGCGCATGGCAATCCTGGTGGGCGACCTCAACATCGCGCCGCTGGAGAACGATGTGTGGTCGCACAAGCAGCTGCTGAAGGTGGTGAGCCACACGCCGCGGGAAGTGACGGGCCTGACGGCGATACAGAACGCGGGCGATTGGGTGGACGCCGTGCGCCATTTCATTCCGCCGACGAAGCGCCTCTACAGCTGGTGGAGCTATCGCGCGCGGGACTGGAGCGAGTCCGATCGCGGCCGCCGGCTCGACCATGTCTGGGTCACGCCGCCGCTACGCCCGAGGCTCGCCTCCTGCGCGCGTGCTGCGCGAGGCCCGCGGCT
>JAAURO010000175.1 GCA_012032215.1 Limnobacter sp. | reverse complement strand
ACAGGGCAGGCCCATGCCAACGCTTTCTTTCGAGCCTGGGCGTTCTATTGTTGGCAATGCAGGCGTGCTGCTTACCGAAGTGCAATACCTTAAAATTCAGGAGGGTCGGCATTTTGCGGTGGTAGATGCCGCGATGAACGACCTGATGCGTCCCGCCCTGTATCAGGCGTATCATGAAGTCGTGCCGGTGCAGCCGTACGCCACCGGCACACAAAACACCACGCCGCCCCGCCAGCAAGCAGTGTGGGACGTGGTTGGACCGGTGTGTGAATCGGGCGACTGGTTGGCCAAACAAAGGCCGCTGGCACTGGCACAAGGCGATTTGCTGGCGGTTTTGTCGGCCGGGGCTTACGGACAAACCATGGCATCGAACTACAACAGCCGAGGCCGTGCCGCTGAAATACTCGTAGACGGCCAGCAGGCCACGCTGGTGCGCCGACGCGAAACCATTCAAGATCAAATTCAGAACGAACTAGGATTGTAGCGTGCACACACCACAAACCAACATGAACAACTCTGACCGCAAACCCACCACCGTACCCAGTCTGCTGGCCATGAAAGGCCACAGCAAAATTGCCATGCTTACCTGCTACGATGCCTGCTTTGCCAGCGTGCTCGACCAGGCCGGAGTGGATGTTCTGCTGGTTGGCGATTCCCTGGGCATGGTGTTGGCAGGCATGCCCAGTACCCTGCCCGTTACCCTGGAGCACATGCAATACCACACCCGCTGCGTGGCAGCTGCCAGGCCCCGCGCACTCGTTTTGGCAGACCTGCCCTTTGGCAGCTACCAGCAAAGCCCGCAGCAAGCCTACCAAAGCGCAGCCGCGCTGATGGCTGCGGTGCGCACATGGGTGAAACTGGAAGGCGGCGCCTGGCTGGCACCTACCGTGGAGTTTCTGGTTCAGCGCGACATACCCGTATGCGCCCATTTGGGGCTAACTCCGCAATCGGTGCATGCACTGGGCGGCTACAAGGTGCAAGGCCGTGGCAACACCAACGCCCAGGCCCTGCTGCAAGCCGCCCAAAGCATGGAGACAGCAGGCGCGGCCATGGTGTTGTTTGAAATGATTCCTGCCAGCCTGGCCCAACAAATTACCCAAACCCTGAAGGTGCCCACCATTGGCATAGGCGCCGGCCCCGGCTGCGATGGCCAGGTTTTGGTGTTGCACGACATGCTGGATGTGTACCGCGGCAAAAAACCACGCTTTGTGTGCAACTTCATGCAGGGCCAGCCCTCTATAGAACAAGCCGTGCAAAGCTACGTGCAAGCCGTTAAGTCAGGCACCTTCCCCGCTCAGGAACACACTTTCGACTAAGCAAAATTTCTGTAACGACCTTGCAGGCACACCCCGCCACAACGCCACAAAACAAGGCAAACTAAGGCCCCGATGTTTTACCGGGCCACCGCTCCATGAAACAGATTTCCAGCATTACCGATTTACGCGACCAGTTGCGCGGGCAAAACCGCGTGGCCTTTGTGCCCACCATGGGCAACCTACACGAAGGGCATTTGTCGTTGATGCGGCTTGCCGCCCAGTACGGCGACCCGGTGGTTACCAGCATTTTTGTAAACCGCCTGCAGTTTGCCCCCGGCGAAGACTTCGACACCTACCCCCGCACCATGGAGCAAGATGCCAGAAGCTGGAAAAAGAGCACGTGTATGTGCTGTTTGCCCCCACCGAGCGCGACCTCTACCCCGAGCCCCAGGATTACCGCATAACCCCGCCCAACCATTTGGGCAACACCCTGGAAGGCGAGTTTCGGCCAGGGTTTTTTGAAGGCGTGTGCACCGTGGTGACCAAGCTTTTTAACTGCGTGCAACCAAGGGTGGCGGTTTTTGGCAAAAAAGACTACCAGCAGCTTATGGTAATCCGTAACCTGGTCAAGCAACTGGCCATGCCTATTGAAATCATTGCCGCCCCTACCATTCGGGCCAACGATGGCCTGGCGCTCTCATCGCGCAATGCCCGGCTCTCGGAAACAGAGCGCCTGGAAGCGCCCTTTCTTTTCAAGCAGTTGCATGTTTTGGCGAATCAGGTACAATCTGCCCGCCCGGGCCTGAACCAACTGCTGGAAATGCAGTCCCATGCCATGCAGGCATTGGCTCAACGCGGCTGGAAACCCGACTATTTCGAGGTACGCCGCCAGCGAGACCTTGTGCGCCCAACCGAACAAAACCTGTCGGATAACACGGCACTGGTAGTGTTGGCGGCCGCCAGGCTGGGCGAAACCCGGCTTATCGACAATCTGGAGATTCACTAAATGCATCGCGAGATGTTGCTCGGTAAAATTCACCGAGCCCAAGTAACCCACTGCGAGCTGCACTACGAAGGCTCTTGCGCCATCGACCTGAACCTCATGGAGGCTGCCGGCATTGTAGAGTTTCAGCGTATCGATATTTACGTCATCGACAACGGCGAACGCTTTTCTACTTACGCCATCAAGGGCGAACGCGGCAGCGGCATGATTTCCTTAAACGGTGCGGCTGCCCGCAAGGCACAAAAAGGCGACCTGGTGATTATTGCCACGTATGGCCTGCTTGCCGAAGAAGAGTTGCAAACCTTCACGCCCAAGCTGGTTTTTGTGAACGAACACAACCAGATTGCCGAGCAGCGTGGGCACATACCCACGCAAGCCAACCACTAAAAACCACCCGCTATAAACAAGAAAAACGCAAGCCGCAAAACCTTGCATGCGGCTGTAGTGCCTTGAGGTTTTGTTCAATGCCTTCGGGAATAATGCCCTTCTCAAGTGCGGCCAGATAGCCTGCAATTGCTGAGCCAGTACCACTTGGTAAACTACGGCGCGACAAGGCCCCCTGTATCTGTGCAAGCGCCTTTTTGAAATTACAATTCATGCATTTTACACGATCATTTTTTAGTTTTTTCAGGCGCGCCTTGAGCACAGGAAGTTCATGTGCCTGCGCACCAAGGTTTGCGGTATTCGCCCTAATAGGAAATTTCACACCAGACATTTTCTGTTTTTTATGTTACGCAAGAAAAACTGTGTGGCACGAATAAAGAAGAAGTTCACTTTTTCTGGAGTCCAACCGGTTAGCTTGCGGCTGTACACCAACATGCTGCATCAAGGCCGGGCTTGATGCAGAGTGCAAGGCAAAAAGCTTTGCACACAGTGCAAGCTCCAGTTTAGCTGGCAATTCGGCGAATTCTGGCAATTTCTCAAGAACTGACTTAAGCCTTTCTTGAAACTCCCCCACGGTTTTATTTCTTTCTATTCTTAGCTCAATAAGCTCTTGCCGCTTTTTCTCTATTAGCTCTTTTGGCGTAGAAGCAAGCGCAATCAACACCTTTTCTATCTCGGTATCAAGGGCATTCGTCTTCTGAACCAAAGCTTTTACGCTTTTTTCTTTTATAATATTCAGAGCAATCAAAGCGTGACGCGCTTCTCTCCACGGCTCAAGCAAAGCAGGGCATCGCTGCTTGAGCTGGAAAAATGTGTCCTTGCGACCCTGTTGGGGTATTTCTTGCTTTTGTGCCCTGTCCAAAGAACAGGATCTGACTCTGTTTCCTGTTGAGGCTGAGGGCTGAAAGCGATATATCGCTGATTCGGTAAATTTTTGGCTAGTGCTAAAACAACATCTTCTACTTCAGACATGCCTGCTGTTATGTTGCGCTGAAGTTCCAGTACGCTTCGTTGAACAGCTTTAGGCTGATGTTTCTCGGAAGCAAAGCCACCCACCACTGTCGGAAATGATGGAGCGCTACTTGACCTTCCCAAAATTTGCATTGTATTTTTTCCTAAAAAATCGATGTGTGGTGTCACCCACTAAAATCTGGCTACGTGAAGAAGCTTCTGGGGTGAATGACATGCGGATGGGATGCCCAATAATCTGTTGCAGAAAAAACTATTGGTGGCATTCCATTCGAAAGAGTTCACTCGGAAAACCAGAAAAAACGGGCACTCCGCGCGAAAAAATCAGAAAAAATGCGATTAACCAATTGAATTTTATGGATTTTTTATTTTAAACAAAAAAATAAATAAATTTAAAACAACTTGGTTAAGAAGCTGCTCGCCTCAGCCTGTCGGCAATGCCCTCCCAGGTACTTTCTGCTGCGGGTTGCTCTACAATCAGGGTGTGTATTCCATCGGAATCGGCTTGCCGAAGCTGGGCATACAAGGCCCTTGCCACCGCCTGTGGGTGATTTGCCAACACCTGCACAGGCAACCGCAATGCCTGGGCTCGCCCAATGAATTCAGGCGTCCAACCCAGCGCGCGACAGGCAAATGCCGAAGCAGAATTTTGCTTGTGCGCAGGGGCAGCATCGGGCAAAAAACCTGTCAAAACAGTGGCCTGCATATCCGCCAATGCGTGTGCGCTGCACACAATCAGGCGGGCATCGGGGCTGTAATGCTGTTCCAGGTTGCCAGAAACCCGCAGTGCCGCAGCACCTGGCACTTGCGCTGGGCGTTTAACCGCCACGCCCAGCACCGCTTGCAGTTCTTCCACGGCAATGCTGCCAGGGCGCAGTAAAACCGGCTCGGCCCTGTTAAAGACACAATGGTGGATTCAATGCCGACTTCGCTGGACGCACCTTCCAGCACACAATGTATGCGGCCAGAAAGTTCTGCGAGTACGTGGGCGGCACAGGTGGGGCTTACCTTGCCAAACCGGTTCGCAGAAGGTGCCGCCACGGGTGCATTCAGTGGCGCCAGCAACGCCGAGGACAAGCCGGGTGAGACGGGCAACGCACTCCCACCGAATGTTGCCCGCCACTTACTGCCAAAGGCATGCAGGGCCCAATTGGCAACACCAAAGTAAGCGGGCCGGGCCAAAAGGCCTTGATGAGTTTTTGGGCGTGCACGGAGGTGGCATCGGCCCATGGGGCCAAAGGCAGACTGGGGTGAACATGCGCAATTAACGGATGGTCAGCCGGGCGGTTTTCGCGGTAAAATGGAGCGG
>JAAURO010000174.1 GCA_012032215.1 Limnobacter sp. | reverse complement strand
GAAATTGCTGAAGAATGCAACGTGCCCCGCGTAGAAGTGCCCCCCTTGGCGCGCGCCTGTACGCCAAATGTAGAGCTGGAAGACGAAATACCCGCCCAGCTGTACACAGCGGTGGCCAAACTGCTGGCCTATGTGTACGCCATAGCCGAGGGCAGGGCGCACCTGGTCAGCAAACCCAACGAAAACGACATTCCATCCGGCATGGACCCCACGCCCCAGTCTTCGCACACGCCTTGAATTGACCCAATCTGTGTTTGGCCTGACAATTCGGTGCAGGCTGCTTGCAGCTTCAACCCCGTTTTCTTGATCGGTTTTTTACAGGGCTCCTATGTTGTTTGCAAACTTACGCCCCGATTCACTCACGCGCTGTGTACTGCTTGGCTCGGCGATCGGCCTGCTGCTGGCCGCTTGTGGAAAAGCCGAACCCGACACCACAAGCCTGGTACGCCCGGTTCGGGTGGTGCAGGTGCAATCCAGTCCTGCGCAAAGCCAGGAAAGCTACCCCGCCCAGATTGAACCGCGTGTAGAAGCCACACTCAGCTTTCAGGTGGGCGGCAAACTGGTAGAACGCCCGGCAGATGTGGGCAAACGCGTGAGCAAAGGGCAACTGCTGGCCCGCATCGACCCCAAAGATTTGATGCAGGCACAAAAAGCCGCACAGGCACAACTTGATGCCGCCCGCACCGAAGCCAGCCAGGCCCGCACCGATTTAAACCGCGCCCGGGAACTGCTGAAAGAAGGCTTTGTGAGCCAGGCCGAACTCGACCGCCGCAAGCTGGCCTTTGACGCTGCCGCCAGCCGCCTGCAACAGGCGCAGGCGCAATACCAGTTGCAGCAAAACCAGGGGCAATACAGCCGTCTTGCCGCCCCGGCCGATGGGGTGGTGGCTGCTGTTTACGCAGAATCCGGGCAAGTGGTAGCCGCAGGCCAACCCGTGGTGCAATGGGCCAAAAAAGGCGAAGCCGAAGCCCGCCTTTCTGTGCCAGAAACCCGCGTAAACGCCTTTAGTATTGGCCAGCCCGCGCAAGTGCAATTGTGGTCTTCCAGCACACGCCTCCCAGCCACAGTGCGCGAAGTGGCCCCGGTGGCCGACCCCTCCACCCGCTCCTACACCGTGTATCTGGATTTGCAAAACGAACCCAAAAACACCCAACAAGAAGCTCGCTACGGCATGAGCGCCACCGTGTACTTCAACCGCGCCATCAGCGCCCAGGCATTCCGCCTGCCTCTTTCAGCCCTGGTGGCCACGCAGCAAAATTCGTACGTCTGGGTATTCAACGAAGCGCAGGGCACTGTCAACAAACGCGCCGTTACGCCATCCAGCTTTCTGGACGACGTGTTTCTGGTAGAACAAGGCCTCAAGCCCGGCGAATGGGTGGTAACCGCAGGCACGCATGTACTGAACGAAGGCCAGCGGGTTAAACGTTTTATCGAAACGCCGGGCACCAACAAACCAGCGGCAGCACGCCCATGAAGTCCTTTAACCTCTCCCGCTGGGCGCTGCAAAACCAACCTCTTGTTCGCTATTTGCTCGCGGTTTTTTTGTTGGCTGGCGCAGCGGCTTTTTTGCACTGGGTCAGGAAGAAGACCCGCCCTTTGTATTTCGTGGCATGGTGGTGCGCGCCTACTGGCCCGGAGCCACAGCCATGCAAATGGCCCACCAGGTGGCTTCGCCCATTGAAAACGTACTTACCGAGCTGCCTTTTACCGACAAAGTACGCTCGTACTCCAAGCCCGACGAAACCACCGTTTTTATTCTGCTCAAAGACAGCGCACCCCCCCAAAAGTAGCCAACATTTGGTACACCGCACGCAAGCGCGTGTCGGACATGGCAGGGCAATTGCCCCAAGGCGTGCAAGGCCCGTTTTTTAACGACGAATTTGGCGACACTTTTGGCATGTTGCTGGGGTTTTCTGCGCAAGGCTTTGAATACGCCGAGCTGCGTGACTTCGTAGACATAGCCCGCAACGAACTGCTGCGCATTCCCGATGTGGCCAAAGTGCAATTGTTTGGTGTGCAGCCAGAAAAAATTCACCTCAATATTTCGCACCGGAAACTGTCGCAGCTGGGCATTAGCGCACAAGAGATAATCAACCAGATTCGTGCCCAAAACCAGGTGGTCAGCCAAGGCGTGTTAAGCCTGAACGATCAAAAGCTCTGGGCGCGTGTGGAAGGCGAATTCACCTCCATCAACGACCTGCGCAACATGCCCATTCGGGCCGGAAAACACACCATACGCCTGGCCGATATTGCCACCATTGAACGGGGCTACCAAGACCCACCCGTCTCCAAAATTCATTTCAATGGACAAGAAGTCATTGCTGTGGGGCTGTCCATGGTGAGTGGTGGCGACATTATGGCGCTGGGCGAAAACATACAAAAAGCCCAGCGGCGCATTCAGGAAATGCTGCCTGTTGGTATAGAAATGGGCACCATGGCCAACCAGCCCCAATCGGTTAAACGCTCGGTGGGCGAATTTGTACGCGTGCTCATCGAAGCCATAGTGATTGTACTGGCCGTCAGTTTTTTAAGCCTGGGGTTGCACACCAAGCCTTTTCGGGTCGATGTGCGGCCTGGCCTGGTGGTGGCACTTACTATTCCGCTGGTGCTGGCCATCACGTTTTTGTGCATGTGGCTGTTCGGCATTAACCTGCACAAAATTTCCCTGGGTGCCCTGATTATTGCGCTGGGTTTGCTGGTTGACGATGCAATTATTGCCGTCGAAATGATGGTACGCAAACTCGAAGAAGGCTACTCACGCTTCGACTCCGCCACCTTCGCCTACGAATCCACAGCCATACCCATGCTCACCGGCACACTCATTACCGCGGCAGGCTTTTTGCCCATAGCCATGGCCAAATCGGCCGCTGGCGAATACACCTTCTCCATTTTTGCGGTCACCGCCATAGCCTTGCTGGTTTCCTGGTGTGTTGCCGTGGTGTTTGTGCCCTACCTGGGGTTTCACCTGCTTAAAACACCGCACCATGTCCACGATTCCAATGTGTTCAACACCCCGTTTTATCAACAACTCGGCAAGGCAGTCGAAGCATGCATTCGACACCGTTGGTTAACCATTGGCATTACCGTGGCCGCTTTTGTTGCGGGGGGTGTTTCCTTCCGTTTTATCGAGCAGCAGTTCTTTCCTGATTCCAACCGCCTGGAAATCATGGTGAACCTGTGGCTGCCAGAAGGTGCCAGCTATGCGCAAAGCGAAGCCGAAGCCACCAGGCTTGAAAACTGGCTGCTCAAACAGCCCGAACTTCAAAGCGTTTCGGCTTTTGTAGGCAACGGCGCGCCCCGCTTTTACCTCTCGCTCGACCAGAAATTCCAGCAAAGCAACCTGGTAGAACTCATCGTAAACCCCAAAAACTTCGAAGCCCGACAAGCCCTCAAACCCAAACTGGAACAACACCTCGCCGAGCACTTTCCCGAGGTGCGCGCACGCGTAAACCTGCTGCCCAATGGCCCACCAGTTACCTACCCCGTGCAGTTCGTGGTGCAAGGCCCCAACCCCGAAGTGGTGCGCACCGTAGCCGACCAAGTAAAGGCACGGGTTACAGAAAACACCTATACCCAAAGCGTTCATGACAACTGGAACGAAAACATCAAAGTCATGAAACTGGAAGTAGACCAAGCCCGTGCTCGCGCCTTGGGTGTTACCAGCCAAAGCATCGCCCAGTCTTCGCAGGTGCTCCTCTCTGGCATACCGGTTGCCCAATACCGCGAAAAAAACCGCCTTATCGACATCGTGTTGCGCAACCCCGATTCAGAGCGCAGCAGCTTTGACGCCCTCACCAGTTCCAGCGTGTCCACTGCACAAGGCACCTTTGTACCCTTGGCCCAAGTGGCAAAATTTGGCTATGGCTTTTGAACCCGGCATCGTGTGGCGTCAAAACGGAGAATTTGCCATTACCGTGCAAGCCGATGTGGTCCCCGGCATTCAGGGCACCACCGTTGCCAAGGCAGTTGACAAATCGTTGCAGGATATACGCGCAAGCCTGCCCTTGGGCGTGCGGGTGTCGCTCGATGGCCTGGCCGCCGATTCAGGCAATGCGCAAAAATCCATTCTGGCCAACGTACCGCTTATGCTGTTTATTGTGCTTACCGTATTAATGCTGCAGCTCAAAAGCTTTGGCCGCACGCTGCTGGTGTATTTCACCGGGCCGTTGGGCATTGTTGGCGCAGCGCTGGCGCTTATTGTTACCGGCAAGCCCTTTGGCTTTGTGGCGCAACTCGGCGTTATCGCCTTGTTTGGCATGATTATCCGAAACTCGGTCATTCTGGTGGATCAAATCGAGCAAGACAGGCAAGCCGGCATACCCGCTTTCCAGGCCATCGCAGGCTCCACCATACGCCGTGCGCGCCCCATTTTATTGACCGCCGCCGCCGCTGTTCTGGCCATCGATTCCACTCATGCGTTCCCAGTTTTGGGGGCCCATGGCCGTGTCCATTATGGGCAGGCTTACTGATTGCCACCGTACTGACCCTGTTTTTTTTGCCTGCCCTGTATGCAGCGGCATACAGAGTCACAGTACCCACCACCCATAAATCACCCATAGAAACGGGCAAACCATGATCCAACTTAAAGCCATAGACCACGTGGTTTTTCGGGTAACAAACTTACCCGCCATGCTGCATTTTTACTGCAAGGTGCTGGGGTGCACCTTCGAGCGCGAAGAACCCGAGCAAGGCCTCTACCAGCTCCGGGCAGGCACTTCCCTGATCGATTTGGTGCCTCTCGATAAACCGCTCGGCAAAAAAGCAGGGGGCCCGCCCAACCGCAATGCACCCAATGTAGACCACGTGTGTCTGCAAGTAGACCCCTTCGACGGCGCAGCCATTTGCGCTTTTTTAGCAGAGCAGGGCATAGCCTGCGGGCCCATTGAGCAACGCTACGGCGCCAAAGGCTTTGGCCCCTCCATTTACCTGCAAGACCCCGAGGGCAACACGCTG
>JAAURO010000173.1 GCA_012032215.1 Limnobacter sp. | reverse complement strand
AAATGGCCAGGCCCTAGGTAATTTCACAGTTGATCGGCTTGACCAATGCTGTAATCTGAAGAGGAAGGAGCGTGTAGTGGCATTTGGGGTGAATCACGCCCTGAATCCGCCCAAAACGGGCGCAAAAGGGTTTTGAGGGGGTTCCCACAGGGACCAGCACAGATTACCATTGGTTGTCAGCCAGGCAGGCATAAAATTCCGTCAACCTGCTACACTCGAAGCCGTTTTTGTCAGTTTTTATAGCGGCCCCACCATGAACATTTCCCAAGACATGTCTTTTGTAACTCTCATCGCCCAAGCCAGTCTGGTTGTGCAAATTGTCATGCTGATTCTCGCGGGTGTTTCGGTGCTGTCGTGGTCAACCATTTTTAAAAAATGGCGCATGCTCAGCAATGCCCGAAAACTTTCCCAAGAATTCGAAAAAGACTTTTGGTCGGGCGGCGACCTCAACACCCTGTACCAACGCGCCTCGGCACGCCGCAACGAGGCCGGCCCCCTTGAACGCATTTTCGAGGCAGGCATGGGCGAATTCATTCGCGCCCGCGACAAAAAAGGCCTCACCGACCACAGCCTGATTATCGACAACGCCCGCCGCGCCATGAAAGCCGCCTTTCAGCGCGAAAACGATGTACTGGAACAAAATCTGCCCTTTCTGGCCTCGGCTGGTTCGGTCAGCCCCTACATCGGCCTGTTTGGTACCGTGTGGGGCATCATGCATGCCTTCCGGGGTTTGGCCAATGTGCAACAGGCCACCCTGGCCTCGGTTGCACCCGGCATTGCCGAAGCCCTGGTTGCAACCGCCATCGGCTTGTTTGCAGCCATTCCGGCGGTCATCGCCTTTAACCGCTTTGCAACCGAAGTTGATAGGCTTGCCATCCAGTTTGAAACCTTTATCGAAGAATTCCTCAATATTCTTCAACGCCAGCATTAAAAAGGCCAGCCCACATGCAGCAACGCCGCCCCATGCACGCCCCCAGAGGTACCCATGAAAGCTGAATTTGGCAAACGCACGCGCCGCTCCATGAGCGAAATCAACGTAGTGCCGTATATTGATGTCATGTTGGTGCTGCTGATTATTTCATGGTTACCGCACCGATGATTACTCCGTCCATTATTGATTTGCCCTCGGTGTCCAAAGCCAACACGCCCAAAGAAACACAACCCATCGAAGTCACTATCAGACAGGTAGGGGATTTGCAGGTCAAAGATCTGCGATCGGGCAAAAGTGTGTCGGTAACGCTGCCCAATCTGGCCAGCAAAGTGCTTGAAATTCAAGACGGCAACCCAGACAGGCCAGTGGTTATTTCTGCAGAAAAAAGCATTCAATATCAAGCTGTTGTAAACGCCATGGACGCATTGCAAACGGCTGCCATCAGTAAAGTGGGCTTGCTGGTACAAACGCAAGACAGCGGCAAAACCCCTGCCCGCTCGCAATGATGTATTTCATGCCGATTGATTCATGCAACTAGACACACTCAACCCCTTGCCGCCTGAACAGCACCAGGGCCGTCTGCCAGATCCACCCCAGCACCAAAGCGATGCCGCCTCTGTGGTGTTTTCGCTGGTAGCCCCACACCCTTTTGGTAGCTGCTTTGGTAGTGGGCCTGGAGTGGAACACCCAAGAACCCGCTGCGCTTCAGGCCGTGTTGTATTCTGAACTACCCACGCCCCAAAAACTGGCTGAACAACAAAAAGCCGGCCCCTGCTCCAAAACCCAAACCACAAGCAAAGCCCGAGCCTAAACCAGAACCTAAGCCCGAACCTAAAGTCCGAGCCGCAACTCGACAAAGACCTGGCTAAAAAACTGCGTGAAGAAGAACTGGCACGCCTGACTGGCGGCCAAAGCACCAGCGCACAACAAGCGAGTGGCCCACAAAATAAAGCGCAATATGCCGACCAGATTCGTCAACACATTCGCTCGCGAATCGTTTTCCCGATGGCTGCAGACTTGCAAAACAACCCGGAAGCCGTTTTCGAAATCAAACAGCTGCCAAATGGTGAGATAATCAGCGTTACAAAAATTCAGGCCAGTGGGCTTCAAGAGTGGGATTTCGCCGTCCAGAGGGCCATCGAAAAATCCTCGCCCTTGCCCAAATCTGCCGATGGCAAAGTAGAAGCCAAACTCGTGTTGCGCTTCAGACCAAAAGACTCCAACTAGCACATAGCATGCAAACCATACACAACCAGGTTAACAGCATACCCATGAAACACAGCACACCCCCACGTCTCGCCATTCACACCTCCAAACAGCACACAACGCAATGCCAAATCGCCTGGAGTGCGGTAAGGCGTTCTACAGAAAAACTGTTTTGTGTGCTAGCCATAGCCCTGTTCGCCACGCCATTTGCACAGGCACAGTTAAACATCGACATTACCGGTGTGGGTCAAAATCAAATCTCGTTTACCGTTGCACCTTTTGTTGGCAACGAAGGCCTTCCCGAAGACATCAAAACCATTGTTCAAAACGATTTAACACGCAGCGGCTTTTTTAAGGCGGTCACCACCACCAGCAACGTGGTGCTCGATGAAAACAGCCTGATCGACCCAACAGCCTGGAAATCGATTGGCGTAGATGCCGTAGTGGCAGGATCGGTCAAAAAACTTTCCGATGGCCGCCTGGAAATTCGTTACAACATCCACGACACCGTGCAGCAAAAATCGCTGGGTCGCTTTGGTTACATCATCAACCCCAACTCGCTGCGCCTGGAATCGCACCGCATTGCCGATGTTGTTTACGAAAAATTTCTGGGCGAGCCCGGCATTTTTGCCACACGGCTGGCTTATGTAGAACGTTCTGGAAACAGCCACAAACTAATCATCGCCGATTCCGATGGCGCGAACCCGCAAGTGGCGCTGGCCTCCAAAGAACCCATCATCTCTCCATCCTGGTCACCCGATGGCAGCCAGCTTGCCTATGTCTCTTTTGAAACCCGCAAGCCAGTAGTGTTTGTACACACCCTGGCCACGGGCAAACGGCGTGCCGTTGCCAACTACAGAGGCAGCAACAGCGCCCCAGCGTGGGCACCCAACGGCCAAACCATGGCCGTGGTGCTCACCAAAGACAACGGCTCACAAATCTACACCATGAACCTGAGTGGTGGCAGCCTTACCCGCATCACCAACACCGGCACCATTAACACCGAGCCCTTTTACTCCAACGATGGAAAAAACATCTACTTCACTTCCGACAGAGGCGGTGCACCCCAAATTTACCGCATGGACACCAGCGGTGGAAACGTACAGCGGGTTACATTTTCCGGCAACTACAACATTTCACCCAGAGTGAGCCCAGACAACAAAACGCTCACCTATGTAACCCGCCGCGATGGCAACTTTAGAATTGCCACCCTGGACTTACAAACAGGTGCCGAAGCCATCCTGACCGAAACCGACCACGATGAAAGCCCGAGTTTTGCCCCAAACGGCAGATTCATTCTGTATGCAACCAGATCCAGAGGCAAAGGGGTATTGGCAATGGTGTCCAAAGATGCGCGCGTCAAGCAGCAATTGGTCAGTTCTTCAGCTAACATTGGCGAACCAACTTGGGGGCCTTTTCTCGGTAAAAAATAACACGCAAAACATTGCAGCATTTGCTGCAAATGCTGTACAACAAAGCCTGGGTAACTTTAGGGCCCCGCCTCTTCTGCCACGCGTCCACTCAGGTGGGCCCGTTCAGTCAGGCGTGCAGTCACAAAACACGGCAATATCACCTTTTTAGAAACACATTTTGATTCATTTTTGGAGGTTTTCATGACTAAATCTTTTGGCCGCGCGTTTGCGCTTACCGCACTAGTTTCCATTCTGGCAGCCTGTAGTTCTACCCCGCTGGAAAACGCCAGCGTTGAAACACGTGATGCAAACGGCTCTTCACGGGCCGGCACCGATTCACGTGCAGTGCCCACCATCACCCCGGAAAACCAGCGCGATGCACTCAATGACCCCCAAGGTGTCTTGAGCAAGCGCAGCGTGTACTTCGATTTCGACTCGTACACCGTCAAGCCCGAAGAACGCGATCTCGTAACCAACCACGCCCGCCACCTGGCAACCAATGCCAATCAGCAAGTAGTTATTCAAGGCAACACCGATGAACGCGGTGGCGCCGAATACAATCTGGCACTGGGCCAACGCCGTGCCGATGCTGTTAAAACCATGATGAAAGCCATGGGCGTTAAAGAATCCCAGGTAGAAACCGTCAGCTTCGGCAAAGAAAAGCCAAAAGCCACCGGCAACAACGAAGCTGCCTGGGCTGAAACGCCGCGCCGACATCGTTTATCAGTAAGCAATACAGGCCACGCAGGAGTTCTAGCCGTGAAATCAAATGCTGTTCGCTTCATCCTGATTGGGTGCCTGTTTGGGCTCACCAGTATTTCCAGCCCGTCTTACGCGCTTTTTGACGACGAAGAGGCCCGCAAGGCCATTTTGTCGGTGCGCAAGCAAATGGAACAAATGGAGCAACGGCTTTCACGGCTGGAAACCTCTGCCCAAGGCCAGCTTTCCGTGCTAGATACACTCAGCGAAAAAGATCGTGAAATTGCCCGGCTACGCGGCGAACTCGAAGTCACCAACAACGCCATCCGCAAACTTCAGGAAGACTACAAACAGCTTTACGCGCTGATAGATGAACGCTTGGGCAAACTGGAGCCCAAGCAATACGACTTAGGCGGGCAGTCCGTATCTGTTGATCAACAACAAGCTACTGCTTACGATGCAGCGCTGGAACACTTCAAGGCTGGCAACTTTAAGCAAGCGGAAGCGGGCTTTGCCTACTTTCTGAAAGAATACCCAAAAAGCAGCCTAGAACCCCAGGTGCGGTATTTTCTGGGCAGTTGCCAATACGCCAATGGCGATTACAAATCGGCGCTTGTTACTCAGCGCGATTTAGCCAACGACTTCCCCGATCATGCACGCGCCCCCGATGCCCTGCTGAGCATGGCAAGCAGTCAAATCGAGCTGAAAAGCATTCCGCGTGCCAAA
>JAAURO010000172.1 GCA_012032215.1 Limnobacter sp. | reverse complement strand
AGCGTAGCGCAGCCAAAAAGACCAAGCGGTGCATGCACAGCCTGCGGCTTGGTGACACTGGCAAACACTGCGCCAAAAGCCACATAACTGGCACCCTGCGCCTGTGCCGTTGCGGCCAGATCGGGCTATTGTAGCAGGACGCACCCACCACAGCCCCTGGCCCCAGACAAGCGCGCATGGGCTCTACACCAGCATCGTGCCGCCCCAGGTGCACACCCACCACAGCTGGAATCTGGAGCACATCGGTATTCAAAGGCGCATCGTTCAGTACGAGGTGTGTACCAAACTGCCTGCACACACACCCCACCTCTTGCGCCAAATCCCACCACTGTGCAGGCGGCAGGTTTTTCTGGCGAAACTGCAACCACTGCACCCCACCCTCCAGGCAAGCCCGCACAAGGTTCAGCAACAAATCAGGGGGGCATTGCAAACCCACATTGGGAGTAAGCGCATACACACCCTGCGGAAAAAGCACAGGTTGGGGTTGCGTTTGCTTCATGGGTTAGACGCTGGCTGTGCCACGCCCTGAATGTGCTGCATGAGGTGCAGCCGGTCAGGGATACGCTGCCCACTGCCCACCTCAAACCCGTGTTCCAGTGCAGCATGGGTGTAGCCCAGCGCCAGCTCTACAGCCTCGGGCAAGGGCAAGCCACGCGCCAAAGCCACCGCACAGGCAGAGGCCAGCGTACATCCCGACCCATGAAAACTGCCCGCCAGGCGTGCACAGGGAAATTCGTGCACCTGCCCATCCTGTAAATACAAACGATTCACAATGTGCCCGGTGTGCACTTGGCCAGGCTGGTGCTCGCCTTTCAGCAACACCGCACCGCAGCCCATATCCAGCAACGCGGCGGCCATTTTGTCGGGCAATCGTTTGCCAGTCAGCGCTTTGCCCTCAAGCCAATTGGGCGTAATCAAGGTGGTATGCGCAAACAGCGTGTGCTTCATGGTGTCGAACACAGCTTTACCGCCCAGCGTATCGCCACGGCCACTGGCCATTACGGGGTCTAGCACCAAAGGGGCTTGCGGAAAAAGCCCTGCAGCGCGGCTTACCAGTTCCACTGCCTGCCCGGTAAGCAAGGCACCTGCCTTGATAGCGGCGGGCGCATGCACATCGGCCAACAAGGCATCTAGCTGGGCATTTAGCCAAAAGGCATCCAGCCCTTGGGCGTGTTCTACGCCTTGGGTATTCTGGGCAGTCAGGCCGGTCAGAACAGCCAGCGGGTGCGCACCCATAGAGGCAATGGTCAGCACATCGGCTTGCATGCCCGCACCCGCAGTGGGGTCGGAAGCAGAAAAGGCAAGAATCAGTGGGATATCAAGGGTCATAAATGTCCAAAATCGGTGCGCGGCATTACTTCGGTCTGCCAAACTTAGTATTATCCCCCGTTGCAGACCAATTTGGAGAGCCAAGCCACTCTATGGGGTTTTGGCAGAAAAGGAGTACACTCGAATGAACACATGGATTTGTTTAATCTGCGGCTGGATTTACGAAGAAGAAAAGGGCCTGCCCGGTGAAGGCATTGCCCCCGGAACACTCTGGAAAGACGTGCCACCAAACTGGGTTTGCCCGGAATGCGGTGCCCGCAAAGAAGACTTTGAAATGATGTTGGCCTGAACCACCTAACTACTTTTTAAGCAACGGCATGGCAGAAGCACCCCACTCGCACCAGGCGGCAGATGTTGCATTTGAAAGCCCACAAAACCTGCCCACTGGCGCTGCCATGCTTAGGCGCTACAAGTTGTGGGCTTTGGTGTTTTCAGGGCTGGCAGCGCTGTTGGGCGTATTTGCCCTGTTAAGCCACTACCAGACCAATCAGGTAGTCAGCCAGCAAATTGCCAGTATCGCCCTTACCCGAAGCCAGCTTCAAACCGAGCTGGCACGCCTGAACGAACAGCCCCCGGTTATTCCCGAACCCAAAGCCCTACAAACCATTCTGGGGCTTGGGCGCGAGGCCACCCAAAGCACAGCCTCCGAGTTCTGGCTGGGGCAACTTTACCAGCAAAAACTGCAAGTGCTGTTGACACAAATTATTGAAGTGCTGTCGCGCCCCATTTCAGGGCTGGATGCCGAACAAGACAACCGCGCCCGGCGCGAACGCGCCATTCGTCTGGATGCCCTGCCAAGGCTGGATACTTTGTCCCAGCACATTCAAACCGCCAGCAACGGGCTTGCCATGCTGCTTACCCTGCTGGCAAGTCTGTTTGCCACCATTGCAGCCACTTTTGGCACGTTGTGGATGTACAAAAACCATGTAAACGCCTACAAAAACCGCATTCACACCCTGCAAAGCGCGATTCAAAACCAGGAACAAACCGAGCTGAAACGCCTGGGAGCCACTGCCGCCTTAGAAGGGGTGATGAACATTCTGGAACACACGCGCAACACCGACCACCGGCAGGCACTGGTAGAAATTGGCCGCCAACTGGATGAACTGCGCCGCAGCGGCCACCTGGTGCTGGAATTTGCCAACTCGTTTCACCAGATTTCCAGCAACGCCACCCGACTGGCGCGCGGTGCGCTCACCAACGAACAGCGCAACCAGAAAGCCGATGGCTACGTAGACATGATGAAAACCCAACTGGAAGGCCTGCGCGAAGACATGCGCAACGCCGCACAAGGCCTGCGCAAGGCGGGAGGAGTAAGTCGCCAGCTGCTGAAAAAACTGCAAAGCCAAGACCAAATGGAGCTAGACCCCACCGACCCCGCCTTTAACCTGAATTTGCAAGAACTGGTAGAGCAAAGCCAGCACGCCCTGAAAGAAGCCATTGAAGGCATGGTGGCGATTGACAAGGGAGGAAACAGGACACTGGTTGCACTGTGGCAAGGAAAGCTTTGGTTGCGCCAAACCGGCGCAAATCCCCAGTGGGATGTCTTGCCGTCGAACCTTGGGCCTAGCCAAGTGATCGAATCGATTGCGCCGGTTGGTTCGGAAGTGCCCGGAAATCTCGCCGACAAACTTCTCGCCATCGTGAACGACACGACGAACTCCGTGCGAAAGCTCTACCAAATGACTTCAGGCGGAGTGGAAACAATCTTGCTCACTGGCGTTTCAGGCGACGTCGTGCCGTTTGGGATCGAGAGAACCGATGGAAGCCTGGTGGCGATTGCGGTCCGGGACACCGCACCGCGCGCACTTTGGGCATGGAAGACAGGCAATGCTAGGTTCTTCCGCGAGTTGGATGTGGACCTTACAGTTACCGATACAATTGTCGATGGCCACATCGAATCCGGTGAGGTCGTCGCTTACTGCCTGGCGAAGTCGGACTCGGGGCGATCAGAGCTGCTGGCCTGGAGCCCATTCGATCCGGACATTCGCAATGTCATATTTCGGCATCCGAGTGATGCTCCGTAGGTTCGCCGAGAGGACCAGTCACCCTTTTTGGCAGCCACGCATATCTGCCGGGCAGCAGCGAGGGTGAAATCCTTGGCGTTGACTTAGGTGGGCAACGTTTGCAAGTTCCAATAAGTGCTGCCACGTTCAAATCCGCGCTGGCGATCAAACGTCCGGCGCCAGCTCTCACGAATGGCGACACTTTGGCGATCGAGGTTGGAGGCCTCCTGGAGCAAGCGCTTGTCGAGGCCGGTTTTGCTACCGTTGGCTTGGATGCTTTCGCCGATACCAGTTTCTTTTGGCTCGATCACCGGCTAGATCGTAACACGATCGAAGACACTGTTCTTGTGTTTAAGACATCGAGCCTGGGACTCTCGGGCGATGTGCTAAACAATCCTCCTCCGAACAGCAGCACATTCCAGCTTGCGAACCTGACGGGAATTTCAGTTGACGTATACCTGTTGGTCAGCAAGGCCGGCCCAGGCGGCTACGATCTTGTCAAGGTCACCGCCTTGAACGGCAACAACGCCACCGTCCAGCCACCCCTGACTGCATCGGTTGGCTCAACTAATGTTTCCTATTGGCTACCTAGCGAAGTTTCCGGACGCGTGTTTCCCAGCCTCTTCCTTGACGCGACAAACAACGCTTGGGATAGTGGCCTGCTCCGTCTTGGCGACATCTACTTCCCTGATCTCAAACCTTCACGCCAGCACGCGATTGCGGTCGCTGATGATCCTGCAGGTCCAACTCCACCGCAGCCGAAGTGGATTGCACTCGGCGAGCAATGGACAGCATTCCAAGCTACAACCAAGTTCGTCGTTGATGCCGTTGCAAGCAACTGGGCTGTGCTCAGGGGGCGACGCTACAGCCAACCCAGAGCTTTCCTGGGAATATTGGAATGGCTCCGGCTGGTGGCGCCTCAATATTAATTCGGATGGCACTCGCAACCTCAAGAGTTCAGGCACGGTGACATTCGAGGTTCCGGGAGACCTCAAGGCCGTGGACTGGGCAGGAAAGACCAACCACTGGATTCGGGCGCGGCTGATCGGTGGTGACTATGGTCGGGAAAACGTAGTCGTCAAGACAAAGACGACGGGTTCTACTTCGACAGAACAGACGATTCTGCGGTCGAGCGAAGGCATTCAACCACCCTTTGCGCTCGCCGTCAGGGTTACCTACCAGATTATCAAAGAAACGATACCGAAGTATCTGCTGACAGAAGATAGCGGAACTCTGCGCGATCAAAGCGACGCCAATCGAACGCCGGGTACCGAGCTTCAAGTCTTTACACCACTTGCGTACATACTGAGCCACATCGAAGCACCAAGCGGGAGCGCAAACGCTGAGAATGGTTCCAAGGACTGTGTTCCCGACTGCGGATGCCGTCATGGTACCGCAAGCGCATCACCAGCGCAGAATGCCGCACAGATTTCAGACGATTACGAATGTATGTCGGGCGCGGAAGCTTTCAAGTCGGTCGCACCGGACTCTATGCATACCGCAGCGAGTACCGATTCTCGAGCCATGCGGCCCGCCCTGTATCTTGGGTTCAGCTCGAAACTGTCCGGCGAGCCTATCAATCTGCTTCTCGCCATAGATCAGGAACGCAACCACGACAAACTCGCGCCGCTGAGTGTAGATGCG
>JAAURO010000171.1 GCA_012032215.1 Limnobacter sp. | reverse complement strand
AGCTCGAAGAAGCGTTGGCATGGGCCTGCCCTGTGCTGTAGCCCAGGCTTGCACGCGCTTGGCCAATGCTTGCAACACCTCGGCCACATTGGGCGGTGTTTCGTGTTGGTAGCGAATGCCAATGCCGCCACCCAAATCCAGGTGATGAAGGGCAATGCCTTGGTCTGCCAGGGTGTCAACCAGAGCAAGCACGCGTTCGAGTGCGGCCAGGTAGGGGGATGGATCGGTAAGTTGCGAGCCAATGTGGCAATCTATGCCGTGCACTTCCAGCCATTCGTGGCTGGCTGCTTGCTGGTACACCGCCAACGCCTCAGCCATGCTGATGCCAAATTTGTTTTCTTTCAGACCGGTAGAAATATACGGGTGGGTTTTGCATCGACATCTGGGTTTACACGCACCGAAACCTTCACCCGCTTTTGTGCGCGGCTTGCAAGCTGGCCTATGCGCTGCATTTCCTGAGCCGATTCCACATTAAAGCAGCCCACGTCTTGTGCAATCGCGTATTCAATTTCGGCTTGCGTTTTACCAACCCCCGCAAACACCGCACGTGCAGGGCAGGCGCCTGCGGCTATTACACGGGCCAGTTCTCCGGCAGACACAATGTCGAAGCCCGCCCCCAGGCTTGCCAGCAATTTAAGAATTCCTAAGTTGGAGTTGGCTTTCACGGCATAGCAATGGTGGTTTGCGCCAGCCCTTTGCAGGCGTTGGCGTATTCCAGCCATGCTTCACGGATGTGCGTTGCGGAATACGCGTAAAGCGGTGTACCGTGGGTGCGGGCCAGTTCTGCCAAATCCACAGAATCCATGCACAGGCTGGTGGTTGCAGTGTGTGCGTGTGTTGGGTAGTGGAGAGTATTTGAAAGCGCCTGCACCAGTTGGGAAAGGTTTTGCACGGTAGAATTCATGGCATTTTGCGGGAAGGTTGTTCTGGTGGTCGGGCTTTGGAAGCAGGTTCAGCGCCGGGATTTGCAGTCGGTGCTGGCAAAGCAGCAGGCGCCTGAGGCGCATACAATGGGCCGCGCTGCCCGCAGGCAGGCAAAAGGGCTGTCAGGCCAGCCAGGCCGATCCACAGCACAACAAAAGGAGGTTTAAAGGTCATGACAGATTCCGAATTTCAGGATTTGGTAGAGGACACCCTCGACCAAGTAGAAGAGTATATTGAAAACCTGGCCCAAACGCTTGATTTGGATGCAGACTCCAGCCGCACGGACAATGTGCTCAATCTGGATTTTGGTACCCAGGGCAAGGTCATTTTAAATAGTCAGGTAGCCAGTTACGAATTGTGGCTGGCGGCCAAATCGGGTGGTTTTCACTACCGCTGGGCAGGCAGCGAATGGCAAAACACGCGCGGTGGGCAGGCGTTCTCGGCGCATTTTGTGCAGGTGCTTGCCGAACAGCTAGGCACAACTTGCCCACCTTTGGTGCTTGTTCTGGGGGGCTAAGCCCCAAAATTCTAGAGCTTCCAGTCGTAGTCGATAATGAGCGGGGCGTGATCGGAAAATTTCTCCGTTTTGTACACGCTGGCTTCCCGGGCTGTTTGGCCTATGGTCGGGCTGGCAATCTGATAATCAATGCGCCAGCCTACGTTTTGGCGTAGGCCTGGCCGCGGTTGCTCCACCAGGTGTAGGCGTTGTCGGTTTCTGCGGGATACAGGCGGCGGTACACATCCACCCAGCCGCGAGTGCCCAATAGTGTGCTCATCCAGCTGCGTTCTTCGGGCAGAAAGCCCGAGTTCTTGAGGTTGCCTTTCCAGTTTTTTAAATCGATTTCCTGGTGTGCTATGTTCCAGTCGCCACACAGCACAATCTGTTTGCGGTGGGCCTGAAAGCCATCCAGCAAACTTTCAAAATGTGCCAAAAATCGGTATTTGGCTTCCTGGCGGGCGTCTGCACTGCTGCCAGACGGAAAGTAAATAGAGGCTACCACCGTGTGCTCGAATTCCAGTGCCACCATGCGGCCTTCGGCATCGAATTCCGGACATCCCGTGCCGTGGTGTATGGCCACAGGCCGTGTGCGACTGTATATGCCTACGCCGCTGTAGCCTTTTTTCTGGGCGGCATTAAACCAACTCTGATAGCCCTCGGGTGCCTGCATCTCGGGGATTAAATCGTCCACCTGTGCTTTGAGTTCCTGCACGCACAGCACATCGGCGTGGGTGGATTGCAGCCAACGGAAAAAGCCTTTTTTGTGGGCCGAGCGAATTCCGTTCAGATTAGCTGAGATAATTCTGGTCATTGTGTGAAATCCGGTTTAAATGGAGTAAGTACCGTGTCTGAAACCCCGTTGAGTGCCCAGCAGCAGTTGTCTGACCAGTTTTTGCAATTTGCCGTTGAACTGGAAGTGCTGCGTTTTGGTGAGTTCAAAACCAAAGCGGGCCGCATGTCGCCTTATTTTTTCAATGCAGGTCTGTTCAATACCGGGGCTTCCCTGGCAAGACTAAGCGAATTTTACGCCCAAACCTTGCTTAACCAATCGCGGGTGCTGGGTTTACGCATGGATATGCTGTTTGGCCCAGCCTACAAAGGCATTCCTTTGGTGGCTGCTACCTCTATGGCCATGGCCGGTTTGGGGCAAGACATACCCTATGCCTTTAATCGCAAAGAAGCAAAAGATCACGGTGAAGGCGGTGTGCTGGTGGGTGCCCCCTTAGAGGGCCATGTGGTCATTGTCGACGATGTCATTTCTGCGGGCACCTCGGTGGGGGAATCGGTACAGATTATCCGTGCCAACGGGGCAGTCCCTGCCGCCGTGCTTATCGCCCTGGACCGCATGGAAAAAGGCGTGCGCAATGGCCAGGATACCGCGCACTCTGCCGTGCAGGAAGTCGAGCAGCTGTACGGCATACCGGTGCTCGCTATTGCCAACTTGCAGGATTTGTTGCGCTACCTGCTGACCAACAGCGCCGCGCACCTGCGGTTGGCGGGTTGGTACGAGAACGTGAAAGCGTACCGCAACCGGTATGGAGTGATTTAATGCGCAGGGTCTTGCCCAAATTCAAAGGAAAAGTCACTGTTTCCTGCAAAGGCAATCATGAACAGAAAGGCCACTGTTTACTAGAAACTTGCCTGGTAGCAGGCACGCCTGCGAAATCCAGAAGGCGTACCCAACCCATTAGTGAATAGGCAATAAAATTGTTTTCTGTGGTTTGAATGGAAAGCGCGCCGTTAGGGGAAAAGTGAAGGAAAAAGTGGTTTCCCCCTATTTTCAGGATGTGTGGCTGGTTCTGCTGTAGTGTGACCTTTCCCTGTGTTTCCAGAAACGGAGCGGTGTACTCTATGCCACAGGCCAAGTGGATGTGTGCGTGTCCGGCACTTTCTTCCGCTCTGCTTCTCTGTTTTTTTTCTGGTTGTTTGAATTTGAACTCAACCAGATTTTCATCTTGATCTACATAAAACTTTGAGAACGCACTGGTTTGTTTGGCCGTTGGTGTAACCCACAAGCAGTCCTTTTTTCCTGGATAATTAAACTGCATGCGGTACTCGCGTTTTTGCTGGTGATCTGTAATGGCAACAGTGTGTGGTTTTTCGCAATCAAATGAAAGCGTTTCTGAATTGCTTGTTTTTTCAAAAGGGAAAATGAATCCGCAGAAAGCCGTGCGGTGTTCTGACAGTGTGGTTTCCTGTGTTTGCTCATTTGTTTGCTGATTTTTCCCCACATGGTTTTTTGTCTTTTTTTTGTTTGCAGAAACACTTGATTCTGCCTGGTTAAGTGATTTTTCCGTGCTTCGAAAGCGTGTATGGTTATAAACAGCGTTTTGACGGATTCGACCATGTGGCTTTATTGAAAACGAATTATAGGCTATTTCCTGTATAAAATGGATATTCATGTTTTTCGCAAACAGGGCCAGTTGTGAATTCCCCAGGTAATGGTGAGATTCGTTGTATAAAAAATTTCCAGAAAGAGTGGTCAGGCTGCTGCTTAGGGCGTGTGGTTTGCAAAGAAGGTCGCCATAGCCTTTTCTTGTTTTCTTGAAATACAGGCAACAAGCCAGTTTTTCCTGTGAAGAAGGGGCAAGGGAAAATATTTTTTGCTTTACTAATTCACTGAAGGTGATGGCTTGTTTTTCGGTAGGTACAAGCAGAAATTCTTTGTTCTTTTATTTTCATTGAAGGAGGTCTTTTCTTGAAATGCTTTAATTGTTTTTTACCTTTCTCACTGAGGTCGCTTAGAAAAAGCGTGCGAAGATTCTGCAAAATGTATCTGCTAATTTCTTTGTGGTTTGCTCTTAGTGTAAATGTGATTTTACTCCCGTTCCCAAATGTGAAGGTAACAATTTTTCCTTTTTTTTCTTTGGGTATTTCTTGATAATCTATTTGCAATAACTCCTCTCCTTTTTCATTTTCTACAATAACTTTTTCTTTTTCTGTGAGTCTTCTACCCGTTCCGTAAAGATGGGTTGTATGTTTGAAAACAAGAGGGTCCTCATTTGTATTGTCCGAGATGGGGTGGAAAACTTCCTTGTGCTGAACTTCATCGCTTTCAATGCCGAGACAAAAACTGCCCGAGCGCAAGCCTTGGCCGTGTGGGTTTTCAAAAACCTGAATGGTCAGTGTGTGCTGGCGCTGCGGATTTTTAAGATATTTAGTCTGTTCTACAACAAAGGGCTTTCCGTTTTCTATACGGATTTTTTTCTGAAAAGATTCAGAAATTAATTCATCGTTTTTATGATTGGTTATTTTTCTGTCCAATTTTATTTTGATTTCTCCTTTTTTAATTGCCTCTAAAATATGATCTGTAAAAATATCGAGTAATACTTGTTCTTTATGAAAAGTGCCTTCTATAGTTATTTTTGTATATTTAACTTTACTTTACATGTCCCTAATTCCTGTAATGAAAATAGTTTTTCCGTTGTTATTTTTACAAGATCAGAAAACTTGCCTGACATTGCTTTTGTCTTCAAAGATAACTCACCAGTCAGAAAGTTTCTGCATGGTGATTGGGTACCATGAAAGGTCATTCCATTGCTCCAGAAAACAGTGGTTTCCCGTTGGTTTTTCCCGGAAATACTGGCAAGAAATGTTTTTCC
>JAAURO010000170.1 GCA_012032215.1 Limnobacter sp. | reverse complement strand
GAAGCGGGTTTGCGCGCACTACTAAGCCTAATACCATGCCATATTATATTTTCCAGCTATACTATCCATGCGCTGCCAATTGCTACTGGAACGGTCAAGGGCATCAAACACAATAAGCCCTTTTTTACCCTGGGCTTGAAAGTGATTGCTGACCTTTTGCATCAGGTTTGCGACAGGTTCCGGGTTGTTTTTTTGCCCAGTCGGTGGTTGGTTCCCAGTCGTCGCTTGTGGTCGGAATCTAGGGCCCTGATGTGCCCAACGCGACTTATTGAAAGGCAGTTCAGCATCTTCCCAATGGCGCTGGTGCGCATCCAAAAAAATCGGGGTTCATTCTGGAATTGTCCTCGTTCCTTGTTCCTTGTTTTTTTAATCACGCACCTAAGTTAAAGCCCGGTTGTTTTAGGCATTTTAAACGCCTATACTGCCAGTCTAATGCGAAATGAGCGCAGGGGTCCTGGCCAATGGTGCGCCGGGTGAGAAAAACCCTTGTACCTGTACAGATAATGCTGCGGCAGGAAGCGTTCACACAGGCCTGCAGGTATTCGTTCAGGTTTGGGTGGCCTTTTGGTTGCGGTACCAGCCCAGGCTTTGAAGGAGTCCCCATGAATGCCAATCCCGAATTTCTTGCTTCCAGTGCGCAAGTAGACCAGGCCGCCGTGCAGCCTTTGCCCAATTCTGAAAAGGTGTATGTGCAGGGTTCGCGGCCGGATATTCAGGTGCCCATGCGCAAAGTGTCGCAGGCCGATACCCCCACGGCCTTTGGTGGCGAACAAAATCCGCCTGTGTATGTGTACGATACTTCCGGCCCTTACACCGACCCGCAGGCCAGAATCGACATCCGCTCTGGTTTGCCCGCTGTGCGCGCTGCCTGGATTGATGAACGCAACGACACCGAGCTATTAACTGGCCCCAGTTCTGCCTATGGGCAAGAGCGCATTCAAGACGAAAAGCTGGATATTCTGCGGTTTAACCTTACCCGCCAGCCCCGCCGTGCCAAGGTCGGCAGAAATGTCAGCCAAATGCACTACGCACGCCAAGGGATTGTTACCCCTGAAATGGAATACATTGCCATTCGCGAAAACCTGTGCCGCCAGGAATACATGGAATCCTTGAGGCACGCAGGCGGTAAAACCGGCGGAAAAATGCTCGATTTGCTGATGCAGCAACACCCTGGTGAAAGTTTTGGCGCCGCCATTCCTGCGGAAATTACTCCTGAGTTTGTGCGCAGCGAGGTGGCTTGCGGGCGCGCTATTATTCCGGCCAATATCAATCACCCCGAATTGGAGCCCATGGTGATTGGGCGCAATTTTTTGGTAAAAATCAATGCCAATATTGGCAATTCGGCGGTTACCTCTTCCATTGCGAGAGGTGGAGAAAATGACCTGGTCTATTCGCTGGGGTGGCGATACCGTGATGGATCTTTCCACCGGCAAGCACATTCACGAAACCCGTGAATGGATTTTGCGCAACAGCCCGGTGCCTATTGGCACGGTGCCGATTTATCAGGCACTGGAAAAGGTAAACGGCAAGGCCGAAGACCTGACATGGGAAATTTTCCGCGACACCCTGATTGAACAGGCCGAGCAAGGCGTGGATTATTTTACGATTCATGCCGGTGTGCGCCTGGCGTATGTGCCCATGACGGCCAGCCGCATGACAGGCATTGTTTCGCGCGGCGGCTCTATTATGGCCAAATGGTGCCTGGCGCACCACCAGGAAAGCTTTTTGTACACGCATTTTGAAGAGATTTGCGAAATCATGAAGGCCTACGATGTCAGTTTTTCTTTGGGCGATGGCCTGCGCCCCGGCTCTATTTACGATGCCAACGATGAAGCACAACTGGCTGAGTTGCGTACTTTGGGTGAGCTTACCAAGGTGGCCTGGCAGCACGATGTGCAGGTGATGATTGAGGGCCCCGGCCATGTGCCGATGCAGCTCATCAAGGAAAACATGGACATTCAGCTCAAAGAATGCCACGAGGCGCCTTTTTATACGTTGGGGCCTTTGACTACAGATATTGCCCCTGGCTACGATCACATCACCAGCGGCATTGGTGCTGCGCAAATTGGCTGGTACGGTTGTGCCATGCTGTGCTATGTAACGCCCAAAGAGCACCTGGGTTTGCCCAATAAAAAGGATGTGAAAGACGGCATTATTACCTACAAAATTGCAGCGCATGCGGCGGATTTGGCCAAGGGCCACCCCGGTGCGCAGGTGCGCGACAACGCCCTTTCCAAGGCTCGGTTTGAGTTCCGCTGGGACGACCAGTTCAATTTGGGCTTAGATCCAGATACCGCCCGTGAATACCACGATGAAACGCTGCCCAAGCAAAGCATGAAAGTGGCGCATTTTTGTTCGATGTGTGGCCCGCATTTCTGTTCCATGAAAATCACCCAGGAAGTGCGCGAATACGCCGCAAAACTCGGTGTGGATGACCAAACGGCACTGGCGCAGGGTATGCAGGAAAAGTCGATTGAGTTCGTGACCAAAGGTTCTGCCATTTATCACAAAACCTGATGGCAGGGTGTTGCTGGCACCTCGGGTATATGCCGTAAACGTTGGGTACAATTAAAAGCCTTGGCGCAACGGCAGTACCCTCATGAACCACGATTCCAGTTATCTGGGCCACGTTATCCGCATTCGCGGAGCGCGCCAGCACAACCTCAAAAATCTCGATATCGACATTCGGCATGGCGAAATCACGGTCTTTACGGGGGTGTCTGGCAGCGGCAAAAGCTCTTTGGTGTTCGACACCCTGTATGCCGAAGGCCAGCGCCGCTATGTCGAAACCTTCTCGCCCTATGCCCGCCAGTTTCTGGACCGCATGGACAAGCCCGAGGTAGACAGCATCGAAGGCGTGCTGCCTGCCATTGCCATTGATCAGGCCAACCCGGTGCGTACATCGCGCAGCACCGTGGGCACCATGACTGAAATCAACGACCACCTGAAGTTGATTTTTGCCCGCGCCGCCACTTTGCATTGCAGGCGCTGCGGCCATGTGGTGAAAGAAGACACCCTGGCCAATATAATGGCCGCATTGAGCCCTGGCCGAGCAGGCTGGCAATCCGCGCGTAGTGCTTGCTTTTCCGCTTTCCGTGCCGGCTGCGTTTGCCGAAGAAGAGGTGCAAAACCTGCTCAGCGCACAAGGTTACACCCGCATACACCAAGAAGAAACCCGCGGCGAAAGTCGCCTGCTGGAAGTGGTTCAAGACCGCTTTCGCGTGTTAAACGTAGAAGAATCGCGGTTAAGCGATGCACTCGGCATGGCTTTGCAGCGTGGCAAGGGCCGGGTGAGTGTGTTTGTGCAGCCCGAACCGGAGTTGCCCACTGAAGCATCGGAAGCCGAATCGGCCCGGCAAACCAGCTTGGCGCAAACAGTGTGGCGTTTTTCTGAAGGCCTGCATTGTGCGCCCTGCAATCTGGATTATTCCAGGCCGCTGCCCAGCCATTTCTCGTTTAATTCGCCACTGGGCGCGTGCGAAACCTGTCGCGGGTTCGGTCGTGTAATCGGTATCGATTGGGGCTTGGTCATCCCCGACGAAACCAGAAGTCTGGCCGAGGGCTGCGTAAAGCCTTGGCAAACACCCAGTTTTTTATCGTGCCAAAAAGACCTGCTGCGTTTTGCCAAAAAGCGCGGCATTGCCACCGACATTGCCTACGCGAACCTGCCTGAAGAGCACAAGAATTGGGTTGTCGATGGCGACCCCCACTTTGATGGCAACTGGGAAGGCGGCACCTTTTACGGAGTAAACCGGTTTTTTGAATGGCTAGAGGGCCGCAGCTACAAAATGCACGTGCGGGTTCTGCTGTCTAAATACCGCGCCTACACCCCGTGCGAAACCTGCAATGGCACACGACTGAAAGCCGATAGCATGCTGTGGCGTTTGTCGGGCTACACGTTTCACGACCTCATGCTGTTGCCCATTCAAGACGTGCAGCGGTATTTTAGTTCTCTGCAGTTGCCTGGTGCACTGCGCACCGCCAGCGATTTGGTGCTTCAGGAAATACAGGCCCGCCTGCGGTTTCTGGTCGAGGTGGGCTTGGGCTATCTCAATCTGGATCGGCAAAGCCGCACGTTATCAGGCGGCGAAGTGCAGCGCATTAATTTAACCACCGCCCTGGGTAGTTCGCTGGTGAACACCCTGTTTGTGCTGGATGAACCTTCTATTGGACTGCACCCGCGCGACATCGACCGCATCGCACAGGCCATGCTGCGGCTGCGCCAGGCGGGCAACACCCTGGTGGTGGTCGAGCACGACCCGCAGCTCATGCAACTGGCCGACCGCATTGTAGACATAGGCCCAGGTTGTTCCGTCCCAGCGGAAAAGAGAGTTTTCGGAAACCACAAAAAGGTCTCCGCCAAAAAGCCCGGCTGCGAAAAAACAACTGTTGTCTCAACAACTACAACTACTGTTTTGCCAATGGTTCATCAAATAAAAAATCATCGAGTACAACAAGGTCATTCAAACCACCATCGGAAATATCTTTACCGCCAGCAATCAATGTGCCATTGCCATGCGCAATTTTTACTTTGCTGATGCGGGCATTGCTGAATTGTACGCCAAGGAAAGAATGGGGACTGCTGTTATCATGCACCGGAGCAAAAAATTTTCCAAGGCTTTTATCATTTACATCAAAAAATTCCAGTGACGAAGTATTGGCTGCATCCACATCAGTAAACACCACACCAAACCCTTTAACTGTAGCGGCAGTAAGTTGTCCTGCTACCTGGAAGGATGTTGTCCACAAAGCGCTGCTTACATTGGCAAAACTCTTGCTCCCGCTGAAAGATGCAAATTCTGCGGCTGCATTGGCATTTACTTCTTTAAAACCTGTAGCGCTTACACGAAAATCCCCCGATGACTGATAAACAAAGCCGCGCTGCATACTTTGCTGCGACCCGGATTCTGTAGGATTGAAAAAAATTGGCAGGCAATGATTGTAATGCAAACTGGTCTGGCACCCCATCCCAGTTAATCTCCCTCCTGCCGCTAGGTTTGCCCGGTAGTGGTATTTAATGCTGCACCCAGCAACA
>JAAURO010000169.1 GCA_012032215.1 Limnobacter sp. | reverse complement strand
CCCTCGGCGCCTGGCGCCTCGGTGCTCAAACATGCCCGGCCTTGATCCTTCGCAAGATAAAACCGCAGACGGCGGGCACCGCTTTAATCGTCGGGAGCCACACCCCACAGTGCCAGGGCAAGAAAGAACTGCAAAACCTATGCCATATTATATTTTTCCCCCTATGTTGCGGGATGGGATGCCGTTCAACCCCAAGAAACGGCAAATTCGCATAAAAAAGGGTTTGCGGGGGTGGTTGGGATGGCGGTGGATGTCGTGAAACCCTACTCTAAATTCTGAATCTGCTCTCTAAATTGTTCAATAAGCACTTTTAGTTCGATGGCGCTTTGGGTTTGCGCAACTGCGTTGGCCTTGGAGCCCAGCGTGTTGGCTTCGCGGTTCAGTTCCTGGGTAATAAAATCCAGCCGCTTGCCTGCCACGCCACCTTTGTTCAGCACCCGTTGCACTTCCACGAAATGGGTTTTCAGGCGGTCGAGTTCTTCTTGCACGTCCACGCGCACACTGTGCAGTGCTACTTCGCTTTTAATACGTTCTTCAATGTCTGCGGGGCTGAGGAGTGTGCTTTCGGGTTTGTCGGCCAGCACCTTGTTAAAGGCTTCAGAAAGACGGTCACGCACTTTGGCCTCAAAGGCCGCTACAAATTCGGGCAGCTGGGGTTCCAGTAGTGCCAGAATGACTTGCATGGCCTCAATTTTTTGCAGCAAGGTGTGTTTCAGTGCGAGGCCTTCACGGGCGCGTGCAGCCAGCAGGGCTTCTAGTGCCTGTTCAGCAAGATGGGCAATTTCGGTGTGCAAATCGTCCTGGCTGGTGGCGTTTTCAGCCAGCACGCCGGGAAAGGCCAGCACATCGGCGGTGCTAAACGTGCGCAGTTGGGGCATGTGTTTTTGCAGGCTGGCCTCTGCGTGAGCCAAGGCTTTAACGCGTTCTGTGTTGACGGGCGGCAAGTCGGATCCGGTCTGCGGCTTACCCCAGGAAATGCGGCATTCCACCTTGCCACGGGCAATGCGCGCGGCCAGTTTTTCGCGAATCATGCTTTCGGTAAAGCGCAGTTCATCTACCATCCTAAAATGCAAGTCCAGAAAGCGGCTGTTGACGCTGCGCAACTCCAGGGTGAGCGTGCCCGCTGAAGAGGTGGATTGCACGTGGGCGTAGCCCGTCATGCTGTAAATGGGGGGGCTTGCTTTGTCTGGGTTGCTCATGGATGTTTTTGCGGGCGTAAAATGGAAGAGACAGACATTCTAACGTGTATGCAGGTTCAAATTTGACCACCGTGGTTGCCCACTTGGACATGGATGTGTTTTACGCCAGCGCTGAGGCGTGTTAACCACTGAGACGCTACCGTGCTGCAACAGCAGTTTGGCTGAACCTGCTGCTTGTGCATACCTGAGTTCGTTTATTGGGTGTGTGCCTACGGCCGGCTGCGAGCCAAAGCGGCGGCTTTCCCGTGGTAAGGTTCAAGTTCTTGAGTTGTTTTAACCTCCTCACTTTCAGACCTCAGAATGACCTCACCCAATTCGCACGAACTTTTTAACAAGCAATCGCGCTCCGATGGACGCTCACCCGAGGCCTTGCGCATGGTGCGCATTGAGCGCAGCTACACCCGCCACGCCGAAGGCTCGGTCATGGTGCGTTTTGGCGATACCCACGTGCTGTGCACCTGTTCCGTGGAAGAAAAGGTACCGGCATTTTTAAAGGGCAAGGCGCAGGGCTGGTTAACCGCCGAATACGGCATGTTGCCGCGCTCTACCCATTCGCGCATGGATCGCGAGGCTGCCCGTGGCAAGCAGAGTGGCCGCACCCAGGAAATTCAGCGCCTGATTGGCCGTGCTTTGCGCGCCTCAATTAATTTAAGCAAATTGGGCGAGCGCACTTTGAAAATCGATTGCGATGTGATTCAAGCCGATGGCGGAACCCGCACGGCTGCCATTACCGGTTCCATGGTGGCGGTGGCCGATGCCATTAAGGGCCTTATGGCGAAAGGCTTGTTAACCGAAAATCCGATTGAACAATTCGTGGCGGCCGTGTCTGTGGGCGTGTGTAATGGTCAGGTGGTGCTCGATTTAAACTACGAAGAAGACAGCCAGTGCGAAACCGACCTGAATGTGGTGATGACCGAACACGGTGGCTTTGTGGAAGTGCAAGGCACCGCTGAAGGGCAGTCGTTTTCTCGTACACAGTTAAACCACATGCTCGACAGCGCTGCTGCGGGCATTGCCAATCTGGTTGCTGCGCAAAAAACGGCGCTGGCCAGCACAGCAACAAGCCGGGGCTAAGCCATGCTGCAATGGGTGTTGGCCAGTGGCAATGCCGGTAAATTGCGCGAGTTTAACCGCCTGTTTGCACCGCATGGCATTGAGTGGGTGCCGCAGGGGCAGCTTGGTGTGTCTGAGGCCGAAGAACCGCATTGCACCTTTCTGGAAAATGCGCTGGCCAAAGCCCGGCATGCCAGCCAGGTCACGGGCTTGCCCGCCTTGGCAGACGATTCTGGCCTGTGCGTGCCTGCCTTGCAAGGTGCACCCGGGGTGTTGTCTGCGCGTTATGCCACCCGTTTCGGCCTTGAAAAAACCGATGCCAACAACAACACGGCCTTGCTCCGAGCCCTTGAACACGAAACCCGCCGCGAGGCTTTTTTTGTGTGTGCACTGGTGTGGGTTGTCCATGCACAAGACCCCACGCCTGTGGTGGCGCAGGCTTTTTGGCAGGGGCACATTTTGCGGCAGGCACAGGGGCAGGGTGGTTTTGGCTACGATCCGCTGTTTTGGGTGGCAGAGCACCAGCACACCGCTGCCAGCATGCCAAGCGCGTTAAAAAATCAGTGCAGCCACCGTGCCCAGGCTACCGCGGTGCTGCTGCATGCCCTGGCCCAACGGCTTGCCTGGCCTGCTTTGCCTGGTTCGCATACACTCCACACACCCTGAGGTTTTAACGTGAAGCTTTCCCGTGTACTGGCTACTTTTTATCGCGAGCACTGGGCCTTGATGGCCACGCTGGCCGTACTGCTGTGGTGTATCGTTGAAATGTGGGCGGTGTTTTCGCCATTTCTGGCGGCAGCCTTAATCTCTTATCTGGTATCCAGCCCTTCCAACTGGTTGGTAAAGGTCACCAAAGGCCGCTGCCCTTATGGCGTGGGGGCCTTCAGTTTTGTATTGCTGTTTTTTGCCTTGGTAGCTGGCGTGTTTCTGTTGCTGGTGCCTGTGGTGTTAAGCCAGTTGGAGTTAATTGAATCCAACTTGCCGCGTTTGCTGGCCAATGTTATTGAAGTGGCTGTGCCCTTTTTGAACAACACGTTTAATCTGGACCTGTCAGAGAACGCCGAGGCTTTGCAAAAAGAATTTGGCGGTTTTTTAATCGGCCACAGCGAAAGCCTGGCCAAGGTGGGTGGCGAACTCCTGAAAAGCAGCTCTGGGTCTGTGTTGGGCTTGACCGGTTTTCTGTCGCTGGTGGTGGTGGCTTCTTTGTTTATGGCGCCCGCATTTCCGGCCTTGTTGCAGCGTGCGCGCAGTTTGCTCCCGCCAGTGGCGTATGCGCGTTTCGAGCCGATTGGCAACACACTCAATCACACCTTGGCCGATTACCTGAAAGGCATCGGAATAGTGGTGGGATTTCAGGGTGTTTTTTATGCCACCGGGCTTTCTTTGGCAGGTTTGCAGGCGGGTTGGGCCATTGGTCTTTTGGCGGGCGTGTTTAGCCTGATTCCGTATGTGGGGTTAACGCTTTCGTGCATTTTGGCGGTGCTGGGTGCGCTGCTGGAGTTGCAGGGCATCAGTGGGGTGTTATTGGTTGTGGGCATTTTTCTGCTGGGCCAAATCATTGAGGGGTTTATTTTAACGCCCCTGCTGGTGGGCGATAAAATTGGTTTGTCGGCCATTACTGTGGTGTTTGCACTGGCATTTTTTGGTGCGCTGTTTGGTATTGTGGGCGTGGTGTTTGCCTTGCCATTGGCGGCTTGCCTGCGGGTGTTGTTTTCGTCGGTGGTGGCCAACTACCGAAACAGCCGCTTTTTTGTGAGTGCTTAAAAGCTTGGAATTCCACCATAAGTGCCCGCCCCAGTGTCCTGACAGAACAACAGAAGAGTCAACAGGCGGTATGCTTGTTGCTGTTTTGCTAAAATCGAATTATTTTTAAACGCTACCGCTATGACCGCAAAAACCACATCCTCAATGATCCTTGCTCTTGTTGACGAACACGAAATGGTTCGCAAAGGGCCAACGGTCAAGTTCCTTCTTGTTTGAGAACTCTCTTTTTAAACAACTCCGGTTCTTCTTTCTGCCAGTTCTTCATCACCTGAGCCGGTGAAATCTCCCCAACACGACATTTGCCAACGCAACCGCGATGCTTAGGGCAAAGTATCGGTCTCGAAAATTTGGCTAGGGTCTACTCTCGATGGTTCAGTACTTTGAGCAATATTTGCTTTTTGAAGTCTGCTTTGTAGGGGGCTATCATGCCGGTTGAGTCCTTAATTAGGATGCGGGTTCTTGTTTGGCAGGTGGGTGACAGATATAGCCGGATCACTATAAAGTGAAACCATAGAGTCTTGTAAAAACATAGGGTTACTGTGGTTTTTGGTGCCAAAATACAGCGTTCCTGCTATAGCCTGGCCTAGGGGGATCTGAGTACAAGTTGACGGGAGGCATAAATTTTTAAAAAAACCTCTTCAGTGGTTTTTTAATTGATAATGATATATCATTATCTTCTTTTTAAAAATAGGCTAGGTTGTTTTATGAGTGCCGTTTTGTCCGTCTCACCTGAAATTGTACCAACCTCACACAATAGTCAAACCCTGTTGCCGACACGACTTACTGGTCATGACGGTGCCTGTTGTGGCCATACCCACCAGAAACCACATCAGCACACTCCATTGAAAATGAACGCAGAAACAGTTGTCTTAGAGCGTGTTCACGATCTTGAATATTTGTAATAATATTGGGTATGAAAAAAGAAAAAATACCCAAGCGACCTCAGTGTCGATCAATTTGAAAAAATCAGGCCGTTGTTGGAACAGGCGCGTCGAAAGACCAAGCCGCGCACAGTGGATTTGTACGAG
>JAAURO010000168.1 GCA_012032215.1 Limnobacter sp. | reverse complement strand
CAACCCCAGCTGTCAGGGCCATGGCCAGCGCTCCCCAAAAGGTTACCCCGAACCGCGCCAATCACCATGGATGCGCCTCCCGCCTTGGCGGCAAGGCCCCCCAGTGCGGCCAGAAACACCAGCGAAAAAAGCGCGGTGACCAGAATTAATGCGGATGCAGGTGTAAGCCACGCCAGCAACAAAGGCAAGGCCGCGCCTACCGTAAAAGCGGCCGCTGAAAAAAACGCCGCTTGCACAGGCTGGGCGCTGCCGGTTTCCTGAATGCCGATTCATCGCGCACGTGGGCACCCAGTGCATCGTGCTCCATCAGTTTGGTGGCTACCTGTTTAGCAAGATTTGAAGCCAACCCACGGGTTTCGTAGATTTTGGCCAGCTCTTCTGTTTCGAACTCGGGGTTTTGTTCCAGCGAGCGTTTTTCAACGGCGATGTCGGCCTTCTCGATATCCGACTGAGAACTTACTGACACGTACTCGCCTGCCGCCATCGACATGGCCCCGGCAACCAGGCCTGCCGCCCCGGCAAGCAGCACGCCCTCGTGCGAGGAATTGGCCGCTGCAACCCCGATAATCAGGCTGGCGGTAGACACAATGCCATCGTTTGCGCCCAGCACTGCTGCACGCAGCCAGCCTGCCCGGTGGGTTCGGTGTATTTCATGGTGACTCATGGTTTGCCTTGTGCATTGCCTGATGAATTGCCTTTTCTGGCCCCAGAAACTGGAGCAATGGAATCAATGAACGACCCAGTATACGGTAGCATTGCCGTGTTCTGTTTTTAAACACCATTTACCCGCAAGAGCAAGCCATGCCTGTTAATTTGCCACTTCCGCAAGAAGAAAATCTTTTACCCGTGCGCGGCGTTGCCCTGGGCTATGCCATGGCAGCCATTAAAAAGCCCAATCGCAAAGATGTGTTGCTGATACAGCTTGTCCCCGGCGCCAGTGTGGCAGGCGTCTTTACCCAAAACCGCTTTTGTGCGGCCCCTGTGCAATTGTGTCGCAGCCACTTGCAAGCTGCCCGTCTGGAGGGTGGTGCGGGCATACGTGCTTTGGTGGTGAATACTGGCAATGCCAACGCAGGCACGGGTGAAAAAGGTCGGCAAGATGCGCAGGCCACAGCCACCAAAGTGGCCCAGGCAGTGGGTTGCCAGCCCGAGCAGGTACTGGTGTTTTCTACTGGGGTTATTCTGGAAAACCTGCCCATGGCCAAATTGCTGCCCGGCATAGAGCAAGCAGCCCATGCCTTGGGCAAAGCCTCGTGGCTGGATGCCGCGCAAGCCATCATGACCACCGACACTCAGCCCAAAGCGTACAGCAGGCAGGTGCAGGTGCAAGGGCACACCCTCACCGTAACGGGAATATCCAAAGGGGCGGGCATGATACGCCCCAATATGGCCACCATGCTGGGGTTTCTGGCCACCGATGCGGCCATAGTCCAACCCGTGCTGGAACGCTGGACCCCGCAAATTGCCGATGCCTCGTTTAACCGCATTACCATAGACGGCGACACCTCCACCAACGACAGCTTTGTAATAATGGCTACAGGCAATGCCAGCGCCCAAGCCGGTAATCAAGAGTTTGTAGCCATACAAACAGGCGAAGAACCTCACGCCCAAGCAGTATACGCCGCGCTGCAAGAGGCGGCCATTGCCTTGGCCCAAGCCATAGTGCGCGATGGCGAGGGTGCAAGCAAGTTCATTGCGATTCAGGTGAGTCAAGCCAAAACCACGGAAGAAGCTTGCAAAGTGGCGTATGCCATTGCTCATTCACCTTTGGTAAAAACCGCGTTTTTGCATCCGACCCCAACCTGGGTCGCATTTTGGCAGCCGTAGGTTATGCAGGCATTGAAGACCTGGAGCAAACCGGCATTCAGTTGTATTTAGGCGATGTACGGGTAGTGGTGAAGGGTGGACGAGATCCTGATTACCGCGAAGAGCAAGGCCAGGCAGTGATGAACGAAGCAGAAATTGCCGTGCGCGTAGAGTTGGGGCGCGGCAGTGCCAGCACCACGGTGTGGACAACCGACCTTTCGCACGAGTATGTGTCGATTAACGCAGATTACCGCAGTTGATGAGCCTGCTCCCCGCTTTTGAAGCTGCCCCGCGGCGCGAACCCAGCCAGCCCCACCGCCTATGAAACGCATAGATGTAGCCGTGGCCGTGGTGTTTAATGCGCAAGGTGACGTGCTGTGGGGCCAACGACCCCAAGGCAAGCCGTATGCGGGTTATTGGGAGTTCCCGGGCGGCAAGGTGGAAGCCGATGAAACCGTGTGGCAAGCCCTGGTGCGCGAATTGCAGGAAGAACTGGGCATTACTGCCCAACAAGGTGGCCCGTGGTTTGTCATGGAACACGATTATGAACACGCCAAGGTGCGTCTGCACCTGTACCGTGTGTGGCAGTTTGAAGGCACACCGCGCGCCCTGGAAGGCCAGACGCTTACCTGGTCCAGCCTGCAACCGGGGCACCTGCAACCCGTCTTGCCAGCCACCGAACCGCTTTTGCCCGTGCTTGCCCAGCCCGGCGTGTTGGCTGTTTCCAGCTACGGTCTGATGGGCGCAGATGCAGTTGCAAGCAAATTACAGCCTGCACAATCACCACCCGATTCACAACGAACGGGTGTTGCCCCCTTTGTTGGTAAGTCGGCGGGGGGCATGCGTGTTCTGTTTCGAGAACCCGAACTGGTTGGCCAAACTTTGGTGGATGCCTGGCAGCATTGCCAGCAGATTTGCAGCGCCCTGACTCTGGATTTAATTTGCCACTCCGCCACTGCACTGCGACTTCTAGAGGCCGGCTGTGAACTGCCCCACGGGCTGCGCGTACACCTTACCCAAACCCATCTGGAAACTCGCCCCCAGTTTGCGCCGCACTGGCAAGTGCTTGGCGCTTCGGTACACGATGCCGCCAGTTTGCAGCTGGCACATGCACGCGGTTTGCACTACGCCGTGCTGGGTGCAGTCAGGGCAACCGCTTCACACCCCGGGCAAGGCGGAATGGGCTGGGCTGCGTTTCAACAACTGGTGCAAGAGGCGCGTTTGCCGGTGTATGCCATTGGGGGATTGGGTCTGGACGATTGGGGGGAAGCGCGAATTCACGGGGCACATGGGTTGGCGATGATTCGGCAATTGTAGGTTTTGCTTTCACGCCACGGCGCTAGTGCTTTCGCGCTGCGGCGCGTTGGGTGTGTGCCTCCCGGCTTGGCTTTGCCCGAAACCCCGTCTGAAGCCTCACTTGCTCGGCGGTCGTTAACTCGCCCTCAGCGCCAGGCGCTTCGGTGTCAAACATGCCCGGCCTTCACCCTTTGCAAGATGAAGCCCCAGACGGCGGGCACCGCCTGAATCGCCGGGAGGCACACACCCAACGCGCCGCAGCGCGAAAGCACCGCGTATGCGCAGAATGGGTGCCGAACGCCGAACGCACCCAGCCTTTACGCCAAAAGCCCGCGCTTGTTTGCCCCGGGTGAGTAAAAGACTGCTCGCCGCCGAAGCGCTTTGGCGCGGGGAGGAAAAAAGGCCGGGCATGTTTGAGCACCGAAGCGCATAGCGCTGAGGGCGAGTTAACGGCCGCCGACCAGAGCGAGCGCGCAGGCGGGGTTTCGAACAGTCCTCGAACCCGAGGCATCAAGCAGGGCTTTGGGCGAGAAGGCGATCAAAGTGTGTTTAAGCGAAACCAAGCCGAGCTTTGGGCGAGAAGGCGCTGTACCAAGCGGCACTGCGCTTTTTGCAAGGCACTTGCATCCCGACTCCCCTCAAATCTGCATCCACGGAGTTAATCAGGGGCTCCTTAAAGGTTACAGAATTGCAGTCGAAAATCGAACGCTTCAGTGTACGGATTGTTTTTACACACACCATTGGCTCCAGGCGTATTAAACCGTATCCAGAGCATGTATTTGTTGGCGCTAAACTCTGGCACTACTTCGTGTTCAACCGGTAAATCCACACGCAGCAACTGAAAGCTTTTACCCGTCATTTGCTGGGTAAAGTTGCCGTTTTCTGCGCTGGCAATGCAGTATTCACCGCTTTCGCGCAAAATGCGCAACACCAAAAATGCAGCCTGGCTTAAGGCTTTCATGGGTTCGAACCAAAGTTGAATGTCACTGCGGCGTGCAGCCGGTTCTTTGCATTGCCAGTGGCGGTAGCTGGGCAGGTCGAATTCGCAAACACCACCGGGTATAGAGCAGCGGCTGCGGATAATTGTCAGAAATTCGTTGTCGCGCAGGTGGTGCCCCAGGCGGCCACCGTAGCGCGAAAGTTCTTGCGCTACTTTGTCGATTTTCAGCAGGGTGTCGCGCAGCAGGCTGTTGTCTACGCCGGGGTGCTCTTGCAAATGCGAAAGGCTTTGGCGTTGCCTTTCAAGTTCTTGAATTAAGTCGCTTTTTAGATCTGCTCGTGACCCAACTTCTATAATTTCAAACAGCGTCAGCAAAGCACTGTGGTGGTCTAGTTTGTGTTCCTGGTGCAGGTAGAAGTCGAATTTCAGGAATAAGTCTTCAAGGCGCAGAAGCGTGCGAATTCGCTCATTTAGCGGGAATTCGTAAGTGGTGAACTGGCTTACAGGGGCCGGGCTGGTTTTTTTATCGACGACAGTAGTCACGAATCAATGGTGCCTTGAATGGGTGGTTTATTAACCTGAATTGTGAACTACCTATGGGTATCTTGCAAATTTTGTTTATTTCGAGGCTTCTTCAAGCAGCTTGAGGTGCAGTGCATCGGTTTGTGCAAACAAGGATTCAATCGTCCCATCGTTGCTTAAAACCCAGGTGGCAATCTGCAGGCGCTCTTTGCGTGGGGCTTGTGCTTGCAGCACGGCACGTATCTGTTTGTTTGTCCAGCCGTTGCGTGTTTTTACCCGTTCAATCTGCATGGCGGGCGGGCAGTCCACCACAATGATGCCTTCTGCCAAATCTTGCCAGCCGCCTTTCTCTGCCAGCAGTGGCACCACTACTACTATGTAAGGTGCGGTTTTGTACTGGGCAATTTGTGCCTGTGCTTCGGTGCGTATGAGTGGGTGAACAATGGCCTCCAGGCGCTGGCGGGCGGCGGTGTCAGAAAAAACCAGATCGCGCACAAATGCCCGGTTCAT
>JAAURO010000167.1 GCA_012032215.1 Limnobacter sp. | reverse complement strand
CGAAACAGGCCGCACCAAGGTGGCACAAACGCGTCAGGCGATGTCCACGATTTCAGAAGCGTCTGAGCAAATGGCCAAGAGCATTGATTCTTTGGGCGAGCGTTCGCACGGCATTTCCAGCATTATTCAAACCATTCAGGCGATTGCCGAGCAAACCAACCTGCTGGCACTGAATGCTGCTATTGAGGCTGCACGCGCCGGTGAGCAAGGCCGTGGCTTTGCGGTGGTGGCCGACGAAATTCGCCAGTTGTCTGAAAAACCTCGTCTTCCACGGAAAACATTGCCCAGCTGATTATCGGTATTCAGAAAGACACCGACGATGCGGTAAAGCATGTAACCGGCTGGAAAGACATTGTAAGCACGGGTATGTCTGATTCCAAAACAGCGGAAGAAGCCATGCTGGATATTACCGGTTATTCACGCGATACCGAAAAAGGCATTGGCGACATCAACCACGCGCTGGGCGAGCAAAGCTCGGCTTCGCAAGTGATTGCCCAGAAAATCGAGAGCATTGCACAAATGACCGAAGAAAGCCAGGCTGCAGCGCAAAAACTGATGGAAGTGGCTACTGAATCACGGCGTATTACGGCTGAGTTGACGGGCTCTATTGCCAAGTTTCAGCTAGACAAAACCAGTGGTTCACACGCTTCGTAAAAACGGGTAGTCCAGTGTGTGTTGGGGGTCCACAAGGCCCCTTTCCCTTTTCAGGTGTGCGCGGCCACGGTGATTACTGACCGTGTGAGTACACTGAAAGCCGATTGAGTACCGGGGGTACAATGGCCCAAGGGTCGCCCAGCAGGCGGTAATGGGCTGCAATGTTATACAACTCGCCAGTTCTGCCGCTGTTCTTGCCACCAATCGTTGGTTTGGCAAAACACTGGCGAATAAACTCCCACAAAGGCTGATCGTGGTTCGATTCCAGTGCATGCAACATTCGTATGGCCAGTTGCTGGTTTTCTGCTGTGTTTACAGGGCCTGTGGCTGCCAGGGTAAAACGGCTGGCTCCTGCCAAATGCCACTCCAGCGCCAGGGGCAAGCCTTGCTCAGCTTCTCCCAGGGTGTTGCATGTTAAAAACAGGGTGCCATTGAGTGGTCGTGCTGGTTTGTGGGCGAGTAAATCAGCCGTGAGCAGGTGCCCGTAGCCGCGTAGCCTGTCTTCAAAGGCATGGCCCATGTACACCCATTGCCCCGTAAAGGTTTGCAATTCGTTTAAAAACTCCTGGCCGGTGTAGTCGCCGGGGTGGTAGCAGGTGGCCCCCATGTCTTCCCAAAACTGCAGGCTGTCTACGTAGGGGCGCTCGTACTGGCAACTGGCACGCCAGGGTTTTGCAGTCAGGTTGGCTTGCGCGGGCGCAGGCCCCACGGTTTTTGCGCGTTGTGCCGCGCATTGGGATCAAAGCGGGTGGCAAGCACGGTGTTGCCACACATTACCGAAGGCAGCAGCGGCAACAGGCTGGTGCAGGCTGCACCTTTTTGCACCGGGCAATCCAGCAGCAGCACATCGGGCAATTCAGCGTGGCACAAGGCGCCAAGCCACTCACCAAAGGCTTCCGGTTGTTCGGCAAGCTCAGGCGGCACCGCCTGTGGGCGGCTGGGCGGGTTTCTGCCCGCCCACCAAAGATGTGCCGTCAGGCTTGCCTGCATGGTGTTTTCAGCCATTGGCAGCACACATTACCGCGTGCGAACCAGTTTGGGTTTGCTCACGGGTTTGGTTGCCACCACGAGGTCCAGGTGTCTGTCCAGAAAGAAGCTGGCAGACACATTCACCGATGCCTTAAACACCTGCCTGGCCAAAGGCTCTACCTTGGCAAGTGGCAGCGAAGAGGTTTTCCCGCCAAACTTCATTTTCCAGTATTCCTCTACCAGTACAGCCTGTTGCTCGCGCTCCAGATTGGTGAGTTTTCCTTTCGCCTTGTCCAGATCGGCTTCGGAGAGGTTGTAGCCTTTGCCAAAAAACTGCGAATGCAGGGCTTCTATCATGTACACCCCGCCTGAATTGACCGCCTGCCAGATGTGGGTGAGTTTCGTTGAATCAGCGTGTCGGTTTTCAGCTTGACTCCAGAACCGTGGTTGATCACATACATGGTGGTGAAGGGCCGGTTTTTATTGAGCCACATCACCAGATCGGAGGCCAGGTTGGCGTCGGTCAGGCGCACCATGTCCAGGTTAATGGACGTGCCAAACACCTTGGCTGCTTCGGCGCGTTCTTCGGAAGTCAGTTTTCTGTGCGAGCCCAATACGCTGAGAATCAGACCAAAGGTAATCGCCACCACCGAGGCGGCAATTTTGGCGGCCTCCTTAAGCAGTGTGAGTGCAGATTTGCCAATTTCCAGTAAACCCTTAATCAGACCTTCGCGAAAAGCTTCCCGCACATCACGGGCGATATCGGCCAGCACGTTCTTCAGGTGTATGCCGGTGCCCAGAATGGCAACCAGTACGGTTTTAATAACATGAATACCACGGGCGGCCGCTTCCTGAAGAATGTCTACGGTGGCGCTCCAGATTTTACGAATGGCTTGCATCATTTTTATGGCCACGGCTTGTGCCAGCCCCACCAGCTCAACCAGAATGCTGCCCAGCGCCCGGCCTAAATCTTTAAGGGCACCTATAAAATCTGCAATTGCATTCACAGTGGCGTTTTTAAGGGCCACGAGGGCATCGGCAATTTTTTTGCCCGCCGCCAGCAGGCCATCCAGCACAATGCGCGCCAGTTGGCGGCCTTTGCCGATTGCCGCCTTAATGACATCGGCCACACTTTTGCCTGCTTCCAGCAGAATTTTAACCACCGAGCGGGCCGTGTCGTAGGCAAGCCTGCTTAAGCGTTCTACAAAATCAGCCACTTTTTTACCAGCAGCCAGCAAAGCCGATACCACCTGCTTAAGCTGGGCTGTAGCCAGTTTGGCCACTTCCAGCAACAGGCTGGTAAATGAGTTGAGGGCTGCTTCCAGGGTGGTCAGTACATTTTTTAGCGTGGCAGCGGCTTGGGTAATGGCCCAGTTAATAACATCAAGCGCTTTTTTACCGGCTGCCAAAATGCCGCGCACAAATTTGTCGAGCAAGGCCGCGCCTTTTTTGACGGCCTCGGTCAGCAGTTGGGCGACTGTTTTGCCTGCGGCCAGCACGGCTTCCACGAAGTCGTTGATCTTGGAGGCTGTCCAGCTTACCACCGCGCTTACTGCATCGGCCAGGCTTTTGCCGGCGGCTTTTACGGCATCGGCTACGGTATTAATGGCGCCCACAACGGCATCGACCACGCTGCTTGCTGCTTTTTTGACCCAGCCCCAAAAGCCATCGGTGTCGTCGGGAATGGCGCCGGTTTTCAGAATCTGGCCCGCGGCAGCTAGCCATTCTGCAATGTCTTTCAGGTCGCCGCCTGCGCTGAAGTAGTCTTTCATGCAGTCGGTGGCTTCTTTGCGTTTCAAGCGGGCCACCTGGTGAATTAAAAACGGCGATTGCTTGCTTTGCACAAAACTGCGCACAACTTGTTTGCGGGTGGCGGGGCTGCGTGTGTTGGACCAGCTTACTAAATCAAAGGCCTCTTCGGTGTCGCCCTGAAGGCTGCGCGCCAACACGACATCGGCGTCGTGCGCGAATGCGATCTTGACGAAAATGCCCCCGACCTCGGTCAGCAAGGTCGGTCCCGCTCTGCTTGGAAAGCCGGCGTGGACCAAGCGATCAGCGCCAGCACCGCTGCACCTCATGGCGCGAAGGGGATTGACCGGGCCCCACTAAGGCTTTTCCGACTCCAGAACCTTCGCGAGCTCGACGAAGTCCTTCACGTGCCAGTCGGGCGCATATCCGTAGGGCTCGAGCTGCTCGTTCCAGCGGCCGATCCACGCGGTTCGGAAACCCATGCCCTTGGCGCCGAATACGTCGAACTGGTTCGAGGTGACGTAGATGACCTCCGATCGCTCGAGGCCCATCGAAGCGATGGCCTTGAGATAGATGCCCCGGTGCGGCTTGTAGAGGCCGAAGGTCTCGGATGTGAAGTGCCGGTCCCATTTGAACCGATCGAGCAACGCCTGCTTGAGAACCCGGTAACTGAGCTGGGTGTGGGGTACGAGTTGGTAGCCCAGCTCGCGCATTTTCTGCAGGCCCGGCATCACATCCGGGTAGACATCGAGCTCGCCAAGCAACGCGAGGATACCATCGGCATCCGCCGGCTTGAGATCGATCTTCATCGCGCCGGTGAGCGCGAGCGTGGATCGCCTGGAGAGCTCATCGAGCGGGATGAATCCGTCATCGATCATGCTGTTGTACATCATGTAGAAGAAGAGTTTCGTCCGCCAGGGAATCCAGAACGCTTTCCCATCGACCTTGAGACCTCTATCGGCGAAGAATTTGGTGATTTTCTCCGGCATGGCGGACCAGTCCAGTATGGTGCCGCCCACGTCGAAGAATATTGCGCGCGCCTTGGCGGGTGCGGCGCTGGCCATGCCGACGAGGGCGTCGGCCCCGACCACTGCCACCAGCGCCCCTGCACCGGTCATCCCGACCATATCGCGCCGCGAAACCCGTTGCTCCTTGTTCGCTTCCTGTGCCATGTCCCGGCTCCTTTCCGACCACGCAGGGACTTCGGCCTTGCCGGTTTCCAGAGGATGCCACGACCGATCCGGTTGAGGTATCCTGCGAAGCGGTTATCCCGCCTCGTTTACGTTGGTCTTGAATCGCTCTGCATGCCTCTCCGTGCGCGAAAGCTTGCGCCTTCGTGTTCCGGGATTGCCGAATAGTATCCGTTTCCTCCCCTTCTCGTGGTGCCCACGAGCATCTGCCCGGAGGGGTACCCCGTCAAGCAACTCGGGCGGCGTGCGTGGATCACACGTTCGTGTCGGTGACGCCTTCTTCACAGCTCCGGCCTAATGGTCTCCGTGCGGCCCCTTTGCCCCGTGTCGGCCGTGCCGCCGTCGCGTCAGCCTCGAGAGACAGAGCGACCGCGCGCGAGGTGAGGCCGCACAAGCATCGCTATCGCACACAGCGCGCACCGCGCTATCGGCCGACTTGAATTTACACGAGCCCCCGATGATCCCCACCATCCAGCTGCCGTCGCTGCCAGCGCGCTTGCGGCAGGCATTGGCGCACGTCGTCAGCGCC
>JAAURO010000166.1 GCA_012032215.1 Limnobacter sp. | reverse complement strand
TTGCGCATCCCTGAAAAAGCCCAGGCCTACGAAGCCGGCAAAGAACTGTTCGGTAACGACCCCGGCAATCTGGAAAATCAGTACATTCTTTCCCAATTGGCCTATGCGGCAGACCTTCCCCTGCCAGCCATTGAGCACATTCAGCGTGTTATCCAGCAAAAACCCGAAGAGCGGTATTACGTGCTGATGGCCCAATACCTGCAAAAACGCGATGGCAACAACACCGCAGCCTTTGCCTTGATCAACGAACACATAGCCCAAAATCCCGACTGGTTTTCTGCGCGGCTGTTTTTGGCACGCGAATACACCGCAGCACAAGACTGGCCAAACGCCAAAGCCCAGTTTTTGGAACTGCTGCGCATTCAACCCACCAACTACCCCCTTAACTCCAGCCTGGGGTTCGTATACGCCAAACTGGAACAACCCGCTCAGGCCGCCGCCAGCTTTGCAAAGTATCTGAAAAACACCCCCGCCTCAGAACGCGAAAACGAAATTCTGATTCACCTCACCCTGGCAGATGCCTACAGCAAAAAGGGTGACTACGCCCAAGCCTTAAAGTGGCTCAACAAAGCCCCTTTTGCCACTGAAGTGCTCGACATCCAAATGAAAACCTTCGATGTATACATGCAGCAAAAACACTATGGCAAGGCCCGCGAAGTGCTGCGCAAGTTCGCCCCGCAAGGCGAAGAAGAATCGGTGCGTATTACCCTGGGGCTATCCAAACTTGAAGAAGAAGAAAAAAAGCCCGCGCGCGCAGCCAGCCTGATTGAAGACGCCCTCAAAACCTGGCCCGACCAACCCGACTTACTCTACGAACGCGCCATGGTGGCAGAGCGTCAATCAGACTTGCCCACCGTAGAACAGTTTTTAAGGCGGCTTATCGACGTAAAGCCCGACAACCCGCACGGCTACAATGCCTTGGGCTACACACTCGCTGAAAACAACATCCGCCTGGAAGAAGCCCTGGCCCTGATTCAAAAAGCCAATGCACTTGCACCAGAAGATGCGTACATTCTGGATTCGTTGGGGTGGGTGCACTTCAGGCTGGGCAATTATGAGCAAGCCGCCGAAACCCTGGAAAAAGCCTTCGCCCTTCGTCAGGACGAAGAAATAGGCCTGCACCTGCTTGAACTCTACCTCGCCCAAGACCGCGCAAAAGAAGCGCAAGCCATGCTTAAACTGCTGAAGGCAAAATTTCCAGACTCCAATCAACTGACACAGTTCAGCCGCAGGATCAGAGAAATTAAACTATAAGCATGTTAAAAAATTCTTCCAATGGCCAAAGCGGCCGGGTAGCAGCGTGCAACCTGGCGCACACCCCAGGCCACCGCACCCGGCAATTTACCGCACTTTGCTGCACTGGCTCGCCTTAGGCAGCGTGTCTCTGGCCAGTGCCTGCTCTATTTTCGGCACGTCCCCCAACGATCTGGTGAACTGCCAAGCCCAGGCTCTAGCTGCCACACTGGCCGTTTTGGACTGGTGTGGTCAACCAAAACCCCCGAAGGCACCAAAGGCGACACCTTGTCCGGCACCTATGTGTGGCGCTCGGGGCGTTCAGGCAACAATGGCCCAAAAGATGTCGCGTTTCTGGAAGTCAGCTCTACCCTGGGCCCCACCATGGGGACAGCCCGCCGCAGCGGCGATTTCTATGAAGTACGCGCAGCCGATGGCCGGGTGTATCTGGCCCAAAACTGGCAAACCCTGTTCGACCTCCTGTTTCCGGTAACTTTGCCCGCCCAAGCCCTGATTGCCTGGATGGAAACCCGCGTCCCACCGAATTACCCCCGCTGCCGCCCAACTGGTCGTGGGACAACTCGGGCAACCGCTACCGCATTCGCTTTATAGAAAACAACACCTCGGGTCGTATCGACCTCATACCCAGTGAGCCTCAGTAAGTTTTCATGCGAATTCCTCAACGAACATGACACCGGCAACCGTCACCTTGCGCGCAGCATCCCGCGCAAAAATCAACCTGTTCCTGCACCTCACCGGCCAACGTCCAGATGGCTACCACCTGGTACAAAGCCTGTTGTGCCCGATTGGCCTGTTCGACGCCATAGAAATCCGCTTAAGCCCCCTGCCTGCCAGCGCACCCGCAGCCATTCACATTAGCCGCAGCGGCGCGCTGACAGCACTTGCCGAAAGCACCGATTTAACCTGCCGTGCCGTACGTGCTTTTTAACCACCCGGTGGTTTACGCCCACCTGCATCGTGACGGGCACCCCCTTGCCTGGCACGTACATCTGGCCGTTAGCAAACACATTCCCGAGCAGGCAGGCTTAGGGGGTGGCAGCAGCAACGCTGCCTGTGTTGTGCAATTGCTTCAGCAGCACTTCAACGCGCCACTCAAAACCCACGAACTGGCAACCCTGGCCCTGCAACTGGGCGCCGATCGTCCCCTTTTTTTGCAACCCCATTGCGCCTGGGTCGAAGGGATTGGCGAACAACTCACCCCCCTGCCCGACATCGAGGGCCATCTTTTGGTCTACAAACCGCCTGAATCCTGCAAAACAAATGAAATATTTTCCGCAAGAGAATTGACACGGGGCGCAACTCCCGTCAAAATAGCGGTCTTCGATTCGGGGCCGCACCAAAAGCAGGTGTTTTCTGAATGGCTGTGGCGCTTTCTTCGTGAAAACACAAACAATGCGCTAGAGCCTGCGGTTAAAGCACTCAGCCCCACTTGGTGCAAGCGTTGGTCGCACTTTTCTGAACTGGCCGGGGCGCATTTGCCCTTGCTGCTTAGAATGACCGGCTCTGGCTCAGCCGTGTTTGCGGCATATGCAACATCCGCCCAAGCCGATGCAGCCTTTCAGGCTTGCCAGGCACTGGAAGGGCAGTTGTTCAGGTGCCAGATTGAACAAAGCACGGCTGAACAACACACAGAATCGAACTGGCAATACAAGTAACAGGTGAACAAGCGTTTTAGGGGTGTCGCCAAGTTGGTTAAGGCACCGGATTTTGATTCCGGCATTCGAGGGTTCGAGTCCTTCCACCCCTGCCAACTGCCAAAAGGGCCAGCCACCGGTTGGCCCTTTTTTTATTCACATACACAGCAAACAGTGTCTTGAGGAAAGCCATGTCGAAAGAGAATCTGATGGTCTTTACTGGCAACGCCACCCCTGCATTGGCAGAGGCGGTTGCTACCCATCTCGATATTCCACTGGGCAAAGCCTTGGTAGGTCGCTTCTCAGACGGCGAAGTCATGGTGGAAATCAATGAAAACGTGCGCGGCAAAGATGTGTTTGTGCTGCAATCTACGTGCGCCCCCACCAACGACAACCTCATGGAAATGATGGTCATGATAGATGCCCTGAAACGGGCCTCTGCCGGGCGCATCACCGCAGTTATTCCCTACTTCGGTTACGCCCGCCAAGACCGCCGGGTGCGCTCTTCGCGCGTAGCCATCACCGCCAAGGTGGTAGCCAACATGCTGCAGGTGGTTGGCGTAGACCGTGTACTCACCATGGATTTACACGCCGACCAGATTCAGGGCTTCTTCGACATTCCCGTAGACAACATTTATGCCTCACCCGTGCTGCTGGGTGACGTCTGGAAACTGAATCTGGACAACCTGATGGTGGTTTCACCCGATGTCGGAGGGGTAGTGCGCGCCCGCGCATTGGCCAAACGCCTGGATTGCGATCTTGCCATTATCGACAAACGTCGCCCGCGGGCCAATGTAGCAGAGGTCATGAACATTATTGGCGACGTGAAAGACCGGGTGTGCGTCATCATGGACGACATGGTAGACACCGCCAACACCCTGTGTAAAGCCGCCAGCGCCTTAAAGGCGAATGGCGCCACCCGCGTAATGGCCTATTGCACCCATCCGGTGCTTTCTGGTGGCGCAGTGCAACGTGTAGAAGAATCTGCGCTGGATGAACTGGTAGTCACCGACACCATTCCGCTCAGTGAAGAAGCCAAAAACAGCAAAACCATTCGCGTGCTTAGCGTGGCAGAACTCATGGCAGAAACCATTCGCCGGATTGTGCGCTCAGACTCGGTAAGCTCTTTGTTTATTGATTAAGCGTATTGCCAATATTGCAATACACACCCCAGACGAGGCCAAAGGCAGCCGCCCCTTGAAGTGCTGTCTACCCAAGGCTTGCTGGTCGCGGCAGCCTGAAATCGGAGAAAACCATGAAAATTGTTGCAAAAACCCGCACACAGCAGGGGTCCGGAGCGAGCCGCCGCCTGCGTCGTGAAGGTCTGGTACCAGGCATTGTTTACGGTGCCACCGCCAAACCCCAATCGTTCACCACCAACCACAACGATTTGTGGCATTCCATCCAGAAAGAAAAATTTCACTCTTCCATTATCGAGCTTGAAATCGACGGCAAAGTAGAGCCAGTATTGCTGCGCACATACCAGTCTCACCCCTACAAAGCCCAAGTGCTGCACATCGACTTTCAGCGCGTAGACCCCAAAGTGCCTGTGCGCGTTAAAGTGCCTTTGCACTTCAGTGGCCACCTGGAATCGGAAGCGGTCAAAAAACTGGGCGGCCTGGCTACGTTTGTAGCCAACCAACTGGAAGTGGAATGCATGGCCGACAAACTGCCAGAGTTTATCCACGTCAACTGCTCGGGCCTGAGCGCCACCAAGCGTTCTATTCACGTCAGCGATTTAGATCTGCCTGAAGGCGTAGCCATTCCTCAGCACGGTCAGCACGATTTATCGGTTGTTACCGTAAAAATCAAAAACGCTTCGGCCAAGCTAGCAGACGAACAAGCCTAAGAAAGTGTTCGTGGCATGGCGCTGTGGGGTATGCCCCACGGTGCCATGGCAGGGAAGATATGTTTAAAACCCCTGCTGCCTGTCAAGTGCTGCTTGCCAGCAACCACCCCATGTAAGCCACATATCCCGCCAGCAGCACTCCACCCTCGTTGCGGCTTACCCGTGAAGGCCTGCCCCGAAAACCCACACAAAACACATACAGCACCACAGTGGCAAGCAGCACCATGCCGTAATCCCGAAACAGCACGGCTGCATCCACTGAAAAAGGCTGAATCAGGCCCGCCAGGCCCACCGCCATTAACAAATTAAACAGATTGGAGCCAATTACATTGCCCAAAGCCATGTCGTGTTCGTGACGGC
>JAAURO010000165.1 GCA_012032215.1 Limnobacter sp. | reverse complement strand
TGGATAGTATAGCTGGAAAAATATAATATGGCATGGTATTTAGGCTTAGTAGTGCGCGCAACCCGCTTCTTTCGCGCCATGGCGCTGTGGGGGTGTGGCTCCCCGGCGATTCAAGCGATGCCCGCCGTCTGCGGTTTTATCTTGCGAAGGATCAAGGCCGGGCATGTTTGAGCACCGAGGCGCCAGGCGCTGAGGGCGAGTTAACAGCCGCCGAGCAAGTAAAGCAGCAGGCGGGGTTTCGGGCAGCGCCTAGCCGGAAGGCATGCCCCAAGTGCTAGGGCAAGAAAGCAGAACAGCAACACCTATGCCATAATGTAATTGTTAAGCTATATTTGAGACAAAGAAATACAGACGCATCAGCATGCCCGATTTATACCGCGTTGGTTTTGGTTTGGGCCGCCGAGGCGGAGTAAAACCCGTGAAATAAGCACCTACTTCTACCCATGGCAAAAAGACTGACCGCAATTACCACCCGCACTGGCGACGATGGCACCACGGGCCTGGCCACTGGCGAGCGCCTGCCCAAATGCCATTTGCGCATTCACACCATGGGCGAGGTGGATGAGCTGAACTCGCACATCGGGCTGTTGCTCACCGAACCCGTGCCAGAACCTTTGCGCACTGAACTTGTACGCATTCAGCACGACCTGTTCGACCTGGGCGCTGCGCTGTGCATGCCCGGGTTTGATATATTTTCGCCGCAGGCCGTGGAACGGCTGGATGCCCTTATAAAGCGGCTTAACAAACCGTTACCCAGTCTGCAAGAATTCATTTTGCCGGGTGGCAGCAAAGCGGCTGCCTATGCACACATTGCCAGAACCGTGGCACGCCGCGCCGAACGCAGCCTGGTAGCACTCTTGCAACAACAGCCAGACCCCGATGTGCAACAAACCACGCCTGGCGCCCCCCCAGCCTCACAACCGGCGGCTTCTGAAAACTTGCTGCTTTACCTGAACCGACTCTCTGACCTGCTGTTTGTCGCTGCCCGCTGGATACACCTGCAACAAGGTGTTACCGATGTGCAATGGGAAAAAGGCCACAGAGAAAATCTGTAGCCCTTTTATTGACAGCAGGATAATTTACTTGTGGCATATAGCTGGAAAACCATAATATGGCATATGGTTCAGCTTAACACTGTGCACAAACCCGCTTCTTTCGCGTCATGGCGCTGAGGGCGAGTTCACGGCCGCCGAGCAAGTAAAGCAGCAGGCGTGGTTTCGAGCAGTGCCTGAGCCGGGCGGCTAGAGCATTTCCTGCAAAAAAACCTACCGCTCAATCAAAATCCGCAACATGCGGCGCAGCGGTTCTGCGGCACCCCACAGCAGTTGATCGCCCACCGTAAACGCGCTGATGTACTGCTTGCCCATGGCAAGATGGCGCACTCGCCCCACCGGCACGTGCATGCGGCCAGTGACTGCGGCAGGGGTTAGATGTTTCACGGAGTCTTCTTTGGTATTGGGTACAAACCGTACCCAGTCGTTGGCCTTGGTGAGAAGGTCGTTGATTTCATCCAAGGGCAACTCTTTTTTAAGCTTGATGGTCAAGGCTTGGGAATGACAGCGCATGGCACCAACCCTCACACACAGGCCGTCTATGGGAATAGACCCCGCAGAACCTGCCGCAGGCTTGCCCAAAATTTTGTTGGTTTCTGCAGAAGCTTTCCACTCTTCTTTGGATTGCCCATTGCCCAGGTCTTTGTCGATCCACGGAATCAGACTGCCTCCCAGGGGAACGCCAAAGTGGGTGCTTGGGTAGTGGGAAGAATTAATGTGCTCTGCCACGGTGCGATCGATTTCAAGAATGGCCGATGCGGGGTTGTCCAAGAGTGCTTTTACACTGCCGTGCACAGACCCCATCTGGGCAATCAGTTCACGCATGTTTTGTGCACCCGCACCCGAAGCCGCTTGGTATGTCATGGAGGTAAGGTATTCCACCAAATCGTATTCAAACAGGCCGCCTAAGGCCATCAGCATCAGACTAACCGTGCAGTTGCCACCCACGTAGGTGCGCACACCGTTGGTAAGGCCTTGATCAATGACTTTGCGGTTTACCGGGTCGAGCACAATAATCGCATCGTTGTTCATGCGGAGCGACGAGGCTGCATCTATCCAATAGCCTTTCCAGCCCGATTCGCGCAGCTTGGGGTACACCGAACTGGTGTAATCGCCACCTTGGCAGGTAAGCACTACATCCAGTTTTGCAAGGTCCGCAATGCTGCTGGCGTTTTGCAATTTGCCCGCACCCGAGACAAAACCCGGCGCTTCGCCACCGGCATTCGAGGTAGAAAAAAACACGGGCTCGAAGTGCTTGAAATCCTGCTCTTCCTGCATGCGCTGCAGAAGCACAGAACCCACCATACCGCGCCACCCTACCAATCCAACTTTTAACATGACTGCTCCTGAATGTAATGTGTGTTATTGCTGCTGCGCCAAGGCACGCACAATGGCATCGCCCATGCCCGTGGTACCGGTTTTTTCACGGCCTTCACGCCAGATGTCGCCAGTGCGCGGGCCGTGCGCCAGCACGTGCTGCACGGCTTTTTCAATGCGGGCGGCATACGCTTCTTCCCCAAAGGTGTAGCGCAACATCATGGCGGCAGACAACACCGTGGCCATGGGGTTGGCCAGGTCTTTGCCGGCGATGTCGGGGGCAGAGCCATGAATGGGCTCGTAGAGGCCAAAATTGCTTTCGTTCAAGGAGGCCGAAGGCAACATGCCTATCGAGCCTGTCAGCATGGAGGCTTCATCCGACAAAATATCGCCGAATAGGTTCCCGGTAACCATGACATCAAATTGCCTGGGATTTTTTAGCAACTGCATGGCGGCGTTGTCTACATACAGGTGGCTAAGCGCCACGTCGGGGTATTGCTTGCCCACTTCGGTTACGATGTCGCGCCAGAACTGGGTGGTTTCCAGCACATTGGCTTTGTCTACCGAGCACAGCCGCCCTCGGCGCTTTTGCGCTGCCTGAAAAGCCACGTGCGCAATGCGGCGTATTTCTGTTTCAGCGTAACGCATGGTGTCGAAGGCTTCGCGCTCGCCTTTGAAAGGGCCGTCCTGGGCAATGCGGTGGCCGCGCGGTGTGCCAAAGTAAATGTCGCCAGTCAGCTCGCGGACAATCAGCAAATTCATGCCAGCAACCACTTCGGGCTTTAAGGTGGAAGCGTCTGCCAGTTCAGGGTACACCACCGCAGGCCGGAAGTTTGCAAACAGGTTCAAGGCTTTGCGTATGCCCAGAATAGCTGCTCGGGCCGCAGGTGGCGCGGCAGGGTATCCAGCGAAAAATCGCCCACCGCACCAAACAGCACCGCATCGGAAGCCTTTGCCAGGGCAATGGTGGGCTCGGGCAAGGGTTCACCGGTTTCGCGGTAGGCTACACCACCAATAGATGCGTGTTCAAATTCAAGGTTCAGGCCATCGGTGCGCAGGGCCTCTAGCACCTTGACTGCTTCACGGGTAATTTCGGCGCCAATTCCATCGCCGGGCAGTACTGCAATTTTGTAAGTCATGAAGGGTGTGGGTTAATGGGTTGAAAAAGGCTGATGCATCGGGCAAATCCAGTGTGTCAGGCCTTGGGGCCGAATGGTTCAGGCAGGGCTTAAAGCCTAAATGGTATTTGCCAACCAGGGAAACTGCGCCAGCCGCTTGGCCTCGTAGGCCTGAATGGTGGCCTTGTGCTGCAGGGTTTGGCCGATGTCGTCCAGGCCCTCCAGCAAGCGGTGTTTGCGCGTGGGTTCGACATTAAAGGCGTAGGCCAATTCGCCCAGCACCACGCGCTGCGCTGCCAAATCCACCGTAATTTCCACACCCGGGCTTTGGGCGATTGCCTTAAAAAGCGCATCTACTTCTTCTTTTTCAGAACAATGGGTAGCAAGCCACTTTTAAAACAGTTGTTGAAGAAAATATCGGCAAAACTGCTGGAAATAACGGCTTTAAAACCGTATTGACCCAGCGCCCAAGGCGCGTGCTCGCGCGAGCTGCCACAGCCAAAATTGGGCCCGGCCACCAGCACGGTGCCTCCTGCAAAAGCAGGCAGGTTGAGCTCGAAATCCGGGTTTAACGGCCGCTTTGAATGGTCCATGCCGGGCTGGCCTTCATCCAGATAGCGCCAGCCATCGAAGAGGTTTTTCGCCAAAGCCAGTGCGTTTGATGGATTTCAAAAACTGCTTGGGAATAATTGCATCTGTGTCTACATTCGTGCGATTTAAAGCAACAGCAATTCCGGTGTGTGTTGAAAATTTGTCCATGGTGTAAGGTCAACCTTGCTTGCAGCCTAAAAAGTACGGGCGTCAACGAAGTGTCCGGCTATGGCGAGCGGCCGCTGCCATGGCGGGGCTAACCAGGTGGGTGCGCCCCCCTGCGCCCTGACGCCCTTCAAAATTGCGGTTGCTGGTAGAAGCGCAGCGCTCGCCGGGCTCTAGGCGGTCGGCATTCATGGCCAAACACATGGAACACCCCGGCTCGCGCCATTCAAAACCCGCGTCGGTAAAAATGCGGTGCAGGCCTTCAGATTCGGCCTGCGCCTTTACCAGGCCAGAACCAGGCACCACCAGAGCCAGTTGCACCGTGCTGGCTTTTTTTCGACCTTTAATAACAGCCGCCGCTGCGCGTAAATCCTCGATGCGACTGTTGGTGCACGAACCAATAAACACTTTGTCGATAGCAATGTCGGTGATTTTTTGCCCACCAGTAAGCCCCATGTAGTGCAGAGCGCGTTCGTGGGTTTGGCGTTGGGCTGCATCAGGGGCATTGGCAGGATTGGGCACAGTGTCGTGAATGCTGGCCACCATTTCTGGCGAAGTGCCCCAGGTGACTTGCGGCAAAATGTGCTCTGCTTGCAGTTCCACCACGGTGTCGAACTGGGCGCCTTCATCGCTGTGCAGGGTGTTCCAGTAGGCCACGGCCTGATTCCAGAAGTCGCCAGACGGAGAAAACGGCTTGCCTTTTACGTAATCCAGGGTTTTTTGATCCACCGCCACCATGCCCGAGCGCGCACCCGCTTCAATGGCCATGTTGCACAGGGTCATGCGCCCTTCTACAGAAAGCCCACGAATGGCAGAACCCGCAAACTCAATGGCATAACCCGTGCCGCCTGCTGTGCCAATTTGCCGATAACCGCCAGC
>JAAURO010000164.1 GCA_012032215.1 Limnobacter sp. | reverse complement strand
CCCTGCGGTGTTTTGTAATTCGGCCACACGGCCAACGCTGCGGGCGCGTTCTAGGCTGGCGGTGGCATCGTTTTGCACCGCCAGGCCGGCAGAATCGTAGCCTCGGTATTCGAGGCGTTTAAGGCCATCAACAAGCACCGGCACACAGTTGTTTTTTGACAAAACAGCAACAATTCCACACATAGAAAAACTCTTTCAAAAATTGATATCGGGGTTGGTCGTTTTACTTTGGGGTTTTAACAGGGCGCTTGTACCCTGCCACCGACATCTGCTTGGTGCGCGAGACGGTCAAGGCGCCAGCCGGTGCGTCTTTGGTAAGCGTGGTGCCTGCGCCCAGTGTTGCGCCCTTGCCCACCCTGATCGGGGCCACCAGTTGGGTGTCGGAACCTATAAAAGCATCGTCTTCAATGGTGGTTTGGTGTTTGTTGGCGCCATCGTAATTGCAGGTAATGGTGCCGGCACCAATGTTAACCCGTGCACCCACCTGCGCATCGCCAATGTACGACAAGTGATTGGCCTTGCTTTCGGGGCCAAGCTTGGCGTTTTTAAGTTCCACAAAATTGCCCACATGGGTGTGTTCGGCCAGTTCGCTACCGGGCCTTAAACGCGCATAAGGCCCTATGCGTGCACCTTCGCCCACCTGGGCTTGCTCCAGGTGGCAAAAAGGTTCTATACGGGTGTTAGCCCCCAGACGCACATTTTTCAAGTAGCAGTTTTGCGCGATGTGTACGCCATTGGCGAGGTGTACTTCGCCTTCGAAAACGCAGCCTGCATCAATAAAAACATCGGCTTTGCAGTGCAGCGTGCCGCGTATATCAATGCGGGCCGGATCGGCCAGACACACGCCTTGTTCTAACAATTTGTGCGCTTGCTGGTTTTGGTAAAACCGCTCCAGTTCAGCTTGCTGAGTGCGAGAATTGACCCCCAACACCTCCCAGTGGTGCGCAGGGTGACTAGCAATAACCGGTACACCATCGCGGTAAGCCATGCCGATAATGTCGGTGAGGTAGTATTCGCCCTGGGCATTGTGGTTGGAAACCCCGGCCAGCCATTTTCTTAATAAAGGGGTGGGACAAGCCAGTATGCCGGTGTTGATTTCTGTAATTGCCAGCTGTTCGGGAGTTGCGTCTTTGTGTTCCACAATGCCGCACACTTGGTTTTGCTCGTTGCGCACAATGCGGCCATAGCCAGTGGGGTCTTGCATATTGAGGGTAAGCAGGCCCACCTGCCTTTGCTGCGCCGCCTGCAACAGCGGTTTGAGCGATTCTGGCTGTATCAGGGGAACATCGCCATACAGTACCAGGGTGGGCCCATGCTCTTGCAGGGTATTCAACGCCATGCTTACGGCATGCCCGGTGCCCAGCTGCTCGGCCTGCAAAGCAAAATGCACATTGCTTTGCTGCTCAAAAAGCGCCTGTACGCGTTGTGCGCCGTGGCCGACCACCAGCACCACATGGCCTTGGCCCAAAGCCATGCCCGCATTCACCACGCGCTGCACCATGGGTATTCCGCCCACCGGGTGCACCACCTTGGGCAGGTCAGACTTCATGCGCGTGCCCTTGCCAGCAGCCAGAATAACAATGTTCAGATTCATAATTTCTTAGAAAAATAAAAGAAGGACACCAGTGTAACCGTACAAGGCCCCAGCGAATACTTCTCCATTGGCAAAAAAACCAATTAAAGGGATATCGCCGAGTTGTTCGCGCAGCAGTTGCATTTCTGCCCCTTGCCGCCCGAACAGCGCAGAACCACGGCCATTGCAGGCAATATACACAGCGCCACGTGGCTGTTTTTTCGAGGAAAGCCCGGTAAAACCAGCGGCCTGGAGGTTGTTAATGCGGGGTGCAGGAGCATCCAGGTCATCGCGCAGCTCGGCGCACATGCGGGTAAGATCAACGCGTGCGGAGTTTTCATCCCGGGTGCAGAAATTGAGCCTGTCGCCCACATGGAAAGACTCGGCCACGGCCAGCGACTTGTTGCCGGGGTCCATGCCCACCACCGGACGCACCTTGAGTTGATGTGCTTCTGTGCGCACGCTGGAAAAACGGACTTTTTCGAGGGTGTCTGCCAGGGCGCGGTCGGTCAGCCCTACAAACAAACCATGAGAAAATCGTTTGGCCAGCATTTCAGCGGCTTCATCCATGCAATCTTCGTTGGATTCATCGGGGGCAAGGCCAAGGTCTTGCAGCAACACATCCAGCGCGGGCTGATTGTCGAGTTCGTCTATAAACTGTCCGCGAATAGCGGTGATTTGGTGTTCGGGGCCTACCAGCTCCACGCCTTGGGTAAGCCTGCATTCGATAGCCACGGCCTCTGAAAACATGACCCCCGACATGCCGCCGCCCAAAGGCTCATCGGCCACCTGGGTAATACCGCCACGCCTGGCGCTTACCAAACCACCAAACACCAGGTTTTTGTTCATTTTGATTTGGAGGTCTTCCAGCAAATCGTCTATTTGATCAGTGAGGGGATCGATGTGTACGAGGCAGGTGGCGAGTGCATCGCGGCCCGAGGCAGTGAGGCTGCCTGTACGTGGCAAAGGGCGTTTGCCAGAAAAATGCGCGCACTGTCGGCGGGAAGTTCAAGCAACATCACTACCAAAGCGGGTTCTTCAACATACTCTACCCCTGCGCTGCACACGCCGGGGGCAACCCCACCGAGCCAGTGCATGAAGCCTGTGCGCTGTCGCAGCACTTCTAGCAGGGGCGGGAGTTCTTCGGCATACGAATTGGTGACATACAGCAAACCCAGTTTCTGGGGGCGTGCTGCATCGCTTTCGAATTGTTCCAGTTGGCGCTGCCCTTCCAACTGGGCAAGCACCAGCTCCAGGGCTTGCTGCCAACGTGGGTGGGTTGCATGGCCAAAGCGGAACATCATGCCTTCCCTGTCCGGGACTTTCCGGCCGAGCCAGCCAGGTCGGCCTTGCTGGTGGCAGTTGCAGTGGTTTTGGCAGCCGGAACAGTTTTGGCGGGTGGGCTTACTTTGCGCGCACGGGCTACATTCCCGGCTTTGGCGGGTTTCGTGGCTTTGGCGGTAGTTTTGGCTGACTTTGCAGCCGCTTTGCCAACCCTTTCCGCCGCACTTTGTTTGGCAGCAGTAGAGGTGGCGCCAGAAGTGGCCGTGTCTTTGGCGGTATCCGGGGACGCCGTTTTTGAAGCAGAAGCCGCTGCGGTCATTTTGTTCATTTGCTCTTGCATTAAATCCCACCAGACCGTGGCGTTGGAGAACAAGGCCTCGGTGGCTTCTTTGCCGGCTTCCTGAGCAGACTGGGCATGCCTTGCGGCTTCGTTTCTTGGTGCTGGATTAGCGTGCTCTGGTGCATCCTGGCTTGGCTCATCGGCATGAGATGCCGCACTGGCGTGCTGGCTGAAAAACCCCGCAAAGGGCGACAGCGATGGGGACGAAGCGTCAGGCTGAGTCTCTGCGCCCAGGCTGGCACCAAAAGACTGTAAGGCCGCCAAGGTGCCTCGCTGCACTTCCAGCCCCTGGATAGTGGCGCGCAACAGGCCAAGGTTCATGTTCAGCCATTGCTCGACAGCTTTCAGGTCTTTGATGCGCTTGTCGAGTTCGTGCAGATCGGTAGAGGAAGCCAGCATGTTCGAGAGTGGCAATCCGCTCCACATCTGCTTCATGAAATCAAAACCGTTCGTACCTGACAGATTGGGCATAAATTGGTTGGTCATGTTTTACTCCGTGATAGCAGCCCAGCGTATCAAATACAGGCGGCTTTTTAGTGGCTTTTAATCATGGTACCCACGCCCTGTTCGGTGAGTATTTCCAGTAGCAGGCAGTGCGGCACGCGGCCATCTACTACGTGTACCGAGTTTACCCCGCTTTTGGCTGCCTCGATGGCAGAGGCCAGCTTTGGCAACATTCCACCTGAAATGGTTCCGTCTGCAAACAGCTCGTCTATTTCTTTGGCAGTGAGCCCGGAAAGCAATTCGCCGCTTTTGTTGAGCACGCCCGGGGTGTTGGTCATCATGATGAGTTTTTCGGCCTTGAGTATTTCAGCAATTTTGCCAGCCACCAAATCGGCATTGATGTTGTAAGCGTGGCCGTCTTCACCGTAGCCAATCGGCGAAATAACCGGAATAAAAGCGTCGTCTTGCAGGGCCTTCACAATAGAAGGGTCGATAGAGGCAATAGAACCCACAAACCCGATGTCGTGAAATTTGCCTGCCTGTGTTTTGTCGGGCATCAGCATTTTTTTGGCCTGAATCAGGCCGCCATCTTTGCCAGTCAGGCCGACTGCCTTACCGCCGTGCTCGTTGATCATCATGACGATGTCTTGCTGCACCTGACCTCCCAGCACCCATTCCACAACCTCCATGGTTTCGGCATCGGTGACGCGCATGCCTTCAATGAAGGTACCCTGCTTGCCAATACGGCGCAACGCTTCGTCGATTTGCGGCCCGCCACCATGCACCACGATGGGGTTAATGCCCACCAGCTTGAGCAATACCACATCGTGTGCAAACGATTTTTGCAAGGTGACGTCGGTCATGGCGTTGCCGCCGTATTTAATGACCACGGTTTTGCCGTGAAATCGACGAATATAGGGCAAGGCCTCAGAGAGCACTTCGGCTTTCACGCTGACCTTGGTTGAAGAAGGGGTATTTTCAATAGACATAAATAGCAGGCTGATTTACAAAATGAACTGGGCTAAATCTTCGGACTCGGCAACTTCCGAGAGTTTTTCATTGACGTAGGCCGCCGTAATTTGAAGAACCTGCGCCTGCCCATTGGCCTGAAAAGAGACCTCTTCAAGCAGGCGTTCCATAACGGTGTACAGGCGACGTGCACCGATGTTCTCGGTTTTTTCATTGACCGAAAACGCAATTTCAGCAAGCCGTTGCACGCCTTCGTCCAGAAACTCAAGCTCGACACCATCGGTTTTCAGAAGGGCGCGGTATTGTTCAGTAAGGCAGGCATCGGTTCCGGTAAGAATGCGCTTGAAGTCGTCTACGGTCAGCGATTCCAGCTCAACGCGAATCGGAAAACGCCCTTGTAATTCCGGAATCAGGTCGGAAGGCCGGGACAAATGAAACGCACCGCTGGCCACAAACAAAATGTGATCGGTTTTAACCATGCCGTATTTGGTATTCACCGTGGTTCCCTCTACCAGCGGC
>JAAURO010000163.1 GCA_012032215.1 Limnobacter sp. | reverse complement strand
GGTGTTGGGCCATGCCGATGCACTCATTCTAAGCGAGGTGTATTCCGCTGGTGAATCGCCGTTGGTGGCAGCCGATGGACGTGCATTGGCGCGCGCTTTGCGCGTAGCCAATAAAATTGAACCGGTGTTCGTAGAAAACCTGGATGAAATGGAACAAGCCATTGTTGATCTTGCACAAGACGGTGATGTAGTGCTCACCATGGGTGCGGGTTCCATTGGCGGCTTGCCCATCCGACTGACCAATCGCCTGGGAGACAATCATGCAGCGGCCTGAACCAAAAACACTGGGCAAGGTAGTGGTGCTTTATGGCGGACATTCTGCCGAGCGCGAAGTGTCTCTTAAATCGGGCAGTATGGTGTTAAAAGCACTGCAAAGCTGTGGCGTAGATGCCCACGGTTTCGACCCCGCACGCCAGTCACTTGCTGAACTTGCAGGTGGCGGTTTTGATCGCGCAGTGATCTCATTGCATGGTCGTTTTGGTGAAGACGGCACCATACAAGGTGCACTGGAGCTGCTGCGCATTCCCTACACGGGTAGCGGCGTAAAAGCCTCTGCCCTGTCCATGGATAAAATACTCACCAAAGTGGTGTGGCGCAACGCTGGTTTGAACACGCCCGATTACGTGCAGCTTCAGCCGGGCTTTGATGCACAGGCTGTGGCAGCCCGATTGGGTTTGCCCTTAATTGTGAAGCCTGCTCAGGAAGGCTCTACCTTGGGGCTCACCAAGGTAAGCGAAGAGGCAGAACTTCAAGCCGCATTTGACAAGGCCTGCAAGTACGACTGCCAGGTACTGGCAGAAAAGTTTATACAGGGTGCAGAACTCACTGTGCCCGTGCTCGGCGAAGGCGACACCGCCCATGCCTTGCCGGTTATTCGCATTCAGGCGCCACAGGGCAATTACGATTACCACAACAAATACATCGGCAACGACACCCAGTATTTCTGCCCCAGCGGCCTGCCCGAAGCCTTGGAACACGAAGTGCAGCAACTGGCCGTGCAGTCTTACCGCCAGTTGGGCTGTGCGGGGTGGGGCCGTGCCGATGTCATGCTGGATGAAGCACAGCGCCCCTGGTTGCTTGAAATGAATACCTCGCCGGGCATGACCGATCATTCGCTGGTGCCCATGTCGGCGCGTGCTGCCGGTATTTCTTACGAAGATCTCGTGCTGATATTGGCGGGCAGCGCAGCTTTGCGGGCAGGGGGCTGATGCATGTTTGAAACACTGTGGAACGACAGCCGGTTAATGAGTTTGCTGGCAGGCTTGCTGGGCCTGGTGGCGCTTGGGCTGTTTTCTGCTGCAGTGGCCTCGTGGTTTATTCACCAACCCTGGTTCGATTTGCGCAAGGTAGAGTTGGTTGGTGATGTAGAACCCTTAAATCTCACCACCTTTGAAGCCACTGTGCTTCCCCAGGTCCAAGGCAGTTTTTTTTCCGCACGTTTGGGCCAGGTGCGCGAACTGGTGCAAGCGCAGCCCTGGGTGCGCAAAGCAGTTATTCAACGCGCCTGGCCCGATACACTCCGCGTGGTGGTTGAATCGCACAGGCCGCTGGGCGTGTGGGGCGAATCGCGCCTGGTCAATACATTTGGTGAGGTGTTTTCAGCCAACCTGGCCGAGGTTGATAAAATAGACAGCCTGCCGCAATTGTCGGGCCCCAGTGGCAGCGAATTGCTGGTAGCAAAAATGTTGGCCAGGTCTTCTCAGGTGTTGGGCAGGCTGGGCATGGTGGTTAAAAAAGTGCGTCTTTCAGAGCGCTACGCCTGGACCCTCCAAACCGATTCCGAATTAACCATTGAATTAGGCCGCGAGCAGGATTCGCTCACCATCGAAGACAAGCTTCACCGGTTTGTGGCGGTTTACCCCCGTGTTACTGAAGAGCTCATGCAAACCGTGAAAGTCATGGACATGCGTTACCCGCTCGGCGTGGCGGTGCGCGGTAAACGTTTGGAGAAAGTAGCCGAGCATGTACGGGCCGCAGCCACAAACCGATTCACACCAATTAACGCAACCAAGAACCAGCTGACATATGAGTAAAGACCCCAAAGACCTCCTTGTAGGATTGGACATAGGCACTTCCAAAGTAGTAGCCATGGTTGCCGAACTGCTTTCTGATGGCCGGTTTGAAGTCATAGGCGTTGCCCAGCAAGAATCGCGCGGACTCAAAAAAGGCGTGGTGGTTAACATCGAGGCCACGGTTAAATCGATTCAAGCCGCTTTGGAAGAGGCCGAGCTGATGGCCGACTGCAAAATTAAAACCGTGTTCACCGGCATTGCGGGCAGCCACATTCGCAGTTTCAATTCTTCCGGCATGGTCGCCATCAAGGACCGCGAGGTCACACAAGCCGATGTGGCACGCGTTATTGAAACCGCCAAAGCGGTCAATATCCCTACCGATCAACAGATTTTGCATGTGCTTCCACAAGAATTTATTGTGGATGGTCAAGAAGATGTGCGCGAGCCTTTGGGTATGAGCGGAGTCAGGCTGGAGACACGTGTGCATATCGTCACCGGTGCGGTGTCCGCCGCGCAAAACATCGTCAAATGTGTGAGACGATGTGGTCTGGAAGTGCAGGAACTGATGTTGCAACCACTGGCATCCAGCATGGCCGTTTTAACAGAAGATGAAAAAGAACTGGGAGTTGCCTTAATAGACATTGGCGGCGGAACCACCGATGTTGCGGTGTTTACCGGAGGCGCCATTCGTCACACGGCAGTAATACCGATTGCAGGCGATCAAATTACCAACGACATTGCCATGGCCTTACGCACTCCCACTCCCGATGCAGAAGAAATCAAGCTGCGTCATGGAGTGGCCAAGCAACTGCTGGCGGATCCCCATGCACAAATTGAAGTGCCGGGCATCGGCGAGCGAGAACCACGGGTTTTGTCCAAACAATCTTTGGCGGCTGTCATCGAACCACGGGTTGAAGAGTTGTTTCAACTGGTTCGGCAAGCGTTGCGTGAATCGGGTTACGAAGAACTGCTTTCCAGCGGAATTGTGCTGACGGGGGGCACCAGCCTGATGCCTGGTCTGGCAGAGTTGGGCGAAGATGTTTTTCTCAAGCCCGTGCGCATTGGCGTACCCGATTACCAGGGCGGCTTGGCAGACATCGTGCGTAGCCCGCGCCTGGCTACCGCCATGGGCCTTCTGCACGAAGCAAGGGCGCAACGAATCAGGGGGCGTAAGGTGTCGGCAAGTACTGGCGGTTTTAAAGATACTCTCCAGAAAATGAAGGAATGGTTTTGGGCAATTTCTGAGCACTTGGTGTTTGCCCAACAGATTTTTTGTAGTTGTTGTTTACTTTCGGCGTTTTTTAATTTTTGCAAACAGGAGGCAATACTCATGGCTTTTGAGATTCTGGAAACAGAAACCAACGGAACCATTATCAAGGTGGTTGGTGTGGGGGGCGCAGGTGGTAATGCTGTAGCCCATATGATCGCGCGTGGCGTGCAAAACGTAGAGTTTATTTGTGCCAACACAGATGCCCAGGCATTGGCACGCATTCCAGCGCACACACTTATTCAACTGGGCAAAACCGGTTTGGGTGCAGGCGCCAAAACCCGAAGCAGGTCGCAAGGCTGCTGAAGAAGATCGCGATCGCATTCGCGATTCCCTGCGCGGCGCACACATGGTATTTATTACTGCGGGCATGGGCGGCGGCACAGGCACAGGTGCAGCGCCTATCGTGGCTGAAGTGGCCCAAGAGCTTGGCATTCTAACCGTGGCAGTGGTTACCCGCCCCTTCGAGTTTGAAGGTGGCAAGCGTTGCGCTGTGGCCGAAGAGGGCCTGGAGCAACTGGGTCAACACGTCAACTCACTGATAGTGGTGCTTAACGAGCGCCTGCTGGATGTGCTGGGCGACGAGGCCACACAAGACGACTGCTTCAAGGAAGCAGACAACGTGCTGCACAACGCCTGTGCGGGCATTGCTGAAATCATCAACGTAGATGGCGATGTCAACGTCGACTTCGAAGACGTGAAAACCATCATGTCTGAAGTGGGCAAAGCCATGATGGGCACAGCCAGCGCCACTGGTGAAAACCGCGCCCGCGAAGCCGCCGAAGCAGCCATTGCTTCCCCGCTGCTTGAAGGGGTCGATCTGTCGGGAGCACGCGGTGTGCTGGTAAACATTACCGCCAGCAAGAGCCTGAAAATGAAAAGAAACCAAAGAAGTGATGAACATCATCCGTGCTTACGCCGCTGAAGATGCAACCGTGATTGTGGGTACTGCCTCTGATGAAAACATGGGCGATGAACTGCGCGTAACTGTCGTGGCCACTGGCTTGGGCCGCAACAAGGCGCAAAAGCCGCAGCTGGTACGCGACGAGCGTATTTTCCAGCGCGTGGCCAATGGTGTGGATGCCTACGATTCCGGGCACACCGATTATGCCGTGCCCACGGTGTTTCGCAATCCACGCGAAGAAGCCGGTTCGCGCGTAGCTGCGCTTTCCAGCAGCGGCATGGAAAAGTACGACATTCCGGCGTTTTTGCGCAAGCAAGCCGACTGAAGTTTTTGAATAACCGGGCCAGCGTGCCAGGCACGGGGTAGAAGTACCCTGGCCTGCTCCTGTGTGCTGTTTCGGTGTTGTGTGCCACCAGCGGAGCGCCGAACTCCGCTGGGTGGCTTTTATTTTTTTCTTGAGGTATTGCCATGTCTATTCAAACCGGGGAAAAACTACCCGCTGCCACTCTGTATGAGTTTGTTCACGAAGAAAGCGAGGGCTGCTCGATTGGCCCACAAGCCGTGCCTGTGCAAGAAGCAGCCGCAGGCAAAAAAATCGCACTGTTTGCCTTGCCTGGCGCCTACACCCCCACCTGCTCTGCCAAACACGTACCTGGTTTTGTGGCCTTGGCCAAAGAATTTGCAGCCAAAGGCGTGGACGAAATCTGGTGTGTGTCTGTCAATGATGCCTTTGTAATGGGCGCATGGGGCAAAGAACTGGGCGCCATTGGTGTGGTGCGTATGTTGGGCGATGGCTCGGCAGAATTCACCAAAAAGCTGGGCATGGAACTCGATTTAACCACCAAGGGCTTGGGTGTGCGCTCGCAGCGTTACTCCATGCTGGTCAACAACGGCGTGGTTGAGAAAATCAACCTGGACGCTGGTGGTGCGTTTGAAAAGAGTACTGCCGAA
>JAAURO010000162.1 GCA_012032215.1 Limnobacter sp. | reverse complement strand
GCAAAACGGCAAACATGATGGGGGGCAGCCATTCTATGGGGATAGTCGGCATGTGTTTTGCGTTGAAGTGGTCAGGGTTGTTTTTGTGTACGACCCAGACTATACAGCGACCAGCTTCTTATTTTTCCACAAAGGCGCGTTCAAATACATAATCGCCCGGATCACCCACACCCGGGGAAACCTGAAAGCCTTTGCTATCCAAGATCTGACGGATGTCGGCCAACATGCTGGGGCTTCCGCAAATCATGGCACGGTCGGTTTCGGGATTAAGGGGGGGCAGGCCGCAGTCTTCGCACATTTGGCCAGAACTCATAAGCGCAGTAACCCTGCCTACGGTTTTAAACTCTTCGCGGGTTACGGTAGGGTAGTACACCAGCTTTTGTTTAACCTCATCGCCGAAAAACTCGTTTTCAGGCAATTCCTTGGTGATGTAGTCACTGTACGCCAGCTCGCTGACAAAGCGCACACCGTGTACCAGAATGATTTTTTCGAAACGCTCATAGGCATCGGGATCTTTGATGATGCTCATAAACGGTGCCAAACCCGTCCCGGTGCCAAACAGAAACAGGTTTTTACCGGGTTTCAGGTCATCCAGTACCAAAGTACCGGTAGGTTTTTTGCCAACCAGCACCGAGTCACCGATTTGCAGGTGTTGCAGTCGTGAAGTCAGCTTGCCATTGGGTACCTTAATGCTGAAAAACTCCAGGTGCTCTTCGTAGTTGGCGCTGGCTATGCTGTATGCACGTAGCAGCGGCTTACCTTCCACTTCCAGGCCAATCATTACAAAATGGCCATTGTGGAATCGCAAGCCTTGGCTGCGCGTGGTTTTAAAGCTGAACAGGGTATCGTTCCAGTGGTGAACTTCCGTGACGCGTTCTTCAATCAGGTTAGACATGGTTTCCTTCAATGTGCAGTATTTTAGGCTCGGGCTGATCATAGCGTATTCGGACCTGTTTTGCGCTAAGTTGTTCTATCTTTTGGTTATTTGCTTATTGGAAAAAATGGTCCCTAAGCCGTTGCGAAAAATGTCAGCCTGATTGCTCTTTTCTTTGTGGCGGGGTGGCATTTTTGTGGCACTTGCAGTTGCGGGCAGAAAGTCTGGTGCAAAAACACGGGTAGACTCTCGCCTGATGTTTGCTTGTACATCAAATAGGCAGGGAGATATATTTCATGACGCTAAGCAAAGACGTAATTTTAGACACTTTGCGCACTGTAATCGATCCCGTTCTGGGTAAAGACGTGGTTGCAGCCCGGCAAATTGCCCAGGTAGAAATTCAGGGCGGAAATGTGAGCCTGGATTTACGTCTGGATTACCCTGGCAAAAGCCTGTTGCCAGCTTTGCAACAGGCTATCACGGAAACGCTGCAATCGTTGGATGGGGTTGAAAGCGTCAGCATACATGCGTCTATAGACATTGCCACCCACGCGGTTCAGCGGGGCTTGAAACCCCTGCCAAATGTTAAGAATATTTTTGCTGTTGCCTCGGGCAAAGGTGGGGTGGGGAAATCTACCACAGCGGTTAATCTGGCCTTGGCCTTGGCAGCCGAAGGTGCACGCGTAGGTATCCTGGATGCCGATATTTACGGCCCTTCTGTGCCCACCATGTTGGGCATTACGGGGCGGCCTGAGTCTACCGATGGCCAAGTGATTGCGCCCATGGAAGGCCACGGCATACAGGCCATGTCCATTGGTTTTTTAATCGAGGCTGACACACCCATGGTGTGGCGTGGCCCTATGGTTACCAGTGCCCTGGAGCAATTGCTGCGTCAAACCACTTGGCAAAATCTGGATTATCTGGTGGTAGACATGCCGCCTGGAACCGGAGACATTCAACTTACTTTGGCCCAGAAAGTGCCGCTAACAGGTGTGGTCATCGTAACCACCCCCCAGGATATTGCTTTAATAGATGCCCGCAAAGGGCTGAAAATGTTTGAAAAAGTGGGTGTTCCCATTTTGGGGATTGTAGAAAACATGGCGCTGCATGTGTGCACGCAATGTGGGCATCAAGAACCTATATTCGGCCAGGGTGGCGGTCAAAAAATGGCGGCCGATTACGGTTTGCCTTACTTGGGTGGCTTGCCACTTACCCTGCAAATTCGTGAGCAGGCAGATGGCGGCACCCCCACCGTAGTGGCTGATCCAGCCGGTGATATTGCCGCGCTTTATAAAGACATTGCACGCAAGGTGGCGGTTGGAATCGCCCTGCAGGCCAGAGACATGTCGCTGAAGTTTCCCACGATTGTGGTGCAGAATACCTGAATGCCTATCCGTTTTAACCGGAAGGAGATTGTTGATACAAGTCTTGTTGTGGATGCTGTTTTACCAGGGTTTTCCTGGGTGTAGGCCTTTGGTTTTCTTGATCTTTGGCCTTTCTGGGATAAAGTATCACTGTTCTTTGTCAAGTAACGGATGGGGTCATCCCCCTAACAGGGTTCAGGTTTTCCCTAGCGATAAGCCGCGTGGACTAATCTGCCAGTTGAAATAAAACTGTCAGTCATTGGTCTGTATGAGTAGCGGCATCGTTGCACGCTACGGGGTAGAAAGCGTCCGCACGGCCTGTACTCTTGACACGACTCAAGAAAAAGCCCTGAGCGCTCAGCTCCGTAGAAAAAATAAAGCCAGAAGTTTGTCCCCGGGCCTGGTCAGTTCCTGCCGAGAATGCTGGCTCAATCTCAGGACTCTCCCACCAACGGCAAAAGCCTGCATGCCAAAATACGTTTGGACAGTGAGTCTCGTCTGGCCGATGAGGCTTTGCTTTACTTGCTGGAAAAATGCTCCCAGCTGGATTCCCACGGAAATCCGCAAGTCTCCCGAGCCGATGCCCTGAACGAGGTTTACGCTGCGTAAAAAGTGGTAGCAAGGGCGCCAATAACATTTGGGAAGACTTTAAGGCGTGCAAGCGTGCACGCAGTGTATTTGTGGGTATTGATTACCAATACACCCATCCGCAAGCCAGGGCTGGCCTGGCAGGCTGTTGCTTCTGGCTTGCACACAAGGCACGCGGGCTGGGCGATTTGCTGCTTGCCCGAACTTCTACAACCGCCAGAGTAGGCCGTGCTCTGGTTGGCAACTCCAAGTCGCGCAGCTACCACAGCAACCCCATTTTTTTGGCGCTGCACAATTAACCAGCCTCGTGGGTTTGCTGATTAAAAAGAGCCAGCGGCCAAGTGGCGGGGCATTTGGTCGATGCCCCCTTTGTACGGCTTGGCTTCTTTGTCGATGTCGTTGGGCTTGGTCTTAAACAAATTTCGATTAAACGCAATACCCATGGCGCACTCAGAATTTCAACAAGTGGCCAACTGTCAGACAGTCAAGCCGACAGCATGATCAAGGTGGCTCAGCTGCGTTTGAATGAGCGCCTGTACTTATTTGCTGGTGCCAGAAACTGGCTTTGCGAACAAGAGGGTACAACGCGTGCAGAAAGTAGCAAATACCTCAGGCGAAAAGTAGCTGAATCTGAATACAACCTCAGTTGCTGCTTTTTTCGCGCCTTGCGCGGAACGGCAGGGTTTCGTCCCAAAGCCATCAAGTCAGAAATATCGAGGGTGTTGTTCGACGCAGGCAGTGATAAAAGCCAGATTGGAATGGATACCTTGGTGGGCTATTTTTTAAATACGTACTACGATGCGCTGTTGGCTTCCACGCACAAAAATGGCCTGATTAAAAAGCAGGAAAAACTTAAAGATTACATGATGCATGGCCTGCGTGCGGCAGGTGGCTTGATTGCCAATCCTAAAGACAAGTTGGTTTGCACTCAGGTTGAAGATCCGGCGCAGATTCAAACCACACCTGTTTCTAATCCGGACGATCAGGTTGTGGATGTACTGGCCGCAAAGTTGACTGCTGTTAAAAAAAGGGTGTGTGTTTGGGCTTCCAAGGCTATTTCGCCAGCCGGAGACCCCACGCTTAGTGCAAAACACCGGGCAGGCGGTCTCATATATGGTCAGAAGTTGTTTGGTAGCCGATGGACGTGTGGTTACTGGAGGCAACACGTGGCACGGGCTTTTTACCGCGGCTCTTTGAGCGATAAAGAGCTTGATGCCCTGTATCAGTCCAAGTACCTGCATCGCAGTGCCACTTATCGCAACAGCTTTGTTCAATGATGGAGCATCCGGAGTACTATGGCAAGTGGGCATGTAGGTTGCTTAACGTTACCAAGAGCGCCATGTGGTGTTCGGAAAAACTGCTTCAGCCTATGCGTGGTAACACCGGTCGTTTTATAGACAGACATATTTTCCGTCACTTGAGCAACAATCACAGCAAAGCTTTGCGTTCCACACTGGCTTTCGGGAGCTCCATGACAGTATGGGGTTTCATTATTCCTGTTGCACCATTGGGCAAGGCTGCGGTGGGTTCTTTCGTGGTCTTTACTGCTGCTGTTTTGGGTGGTTCTACTGCGGTTTTTGCGACTTTGACCTCTATTCCCGCCTACATGCTCGCGCGTTTTAGTTACCGAGGATTTTAGCCATGAAACAAACACCCTCTCTGCGGGAAATTCTGGAAGCACAAAACAGGAAAAACCGCAAGCCAGGCGCAGCTACTCTGAAGCCAGGCTCTTCCGAGACCCTTCGGCCTTCCGCTCCTGCCTCAGCAAGCTCCGCTTTTCCTGCCACCAAGCCTGGAGCACCCGCAAGCGCTGTCAACAAAGCCGAGGGTAATTCAGGTGGTTTGAACCAGAATCGTCCTTTGGGCGCACCCAGGCCCCCAGGCGATGTGCGCGAAAAACCGGAGGCTGGAAAAATACTTGCCAATGGTTTTACGGAATCAGAGTCTTTGCTGTTGCATGAATCGATTTCTTTGGCGGGCATGGAATGGTTTGATGGCGACAAAAAAATTCTTGCCAAAAAAAACATGCTGGAAGTGTCTTTTCGGTCTGGGGTTTCTGAGGTAAACCGTTGGGCAGTCATGTCTTTTCCGATAATCGACATGAATCACGAAATTGCTGTGGAGGTGTGTCTGCACTTTCTGACTGAAAGTTTTAAAATGGCGCACATCATGGAGTTTTCCTACCAGATAGCCATCAACATGGAAACGGAGAGCCTTGAATTTTTAATGCAGTTGCCTGTGACATCGGTTACCGCTGCAGATTTGGCCACGGTTATTCGAGAATTCTTTGAAGCTTTGTCCAGCGGTATAGAAGAAGAGCTGGGTGAG
>JAAURO010000161.1 GCA_012032215.1 Limnobacter sp. | reverse complement strand
TGTGCAGGCAGCCTCGCGGCATGGGGTCAAGGGCGTCTGGATAACCAATGCTGGCCTGGGTTTTAAGGCGAATCGGCCCTTGGGACGGGTAAAATGGCGGATTCGCTGCTTTAACGACCTTGGTAAAGTGCCTTGATTGGTTGCCGCCACAGTTACTTTTTCGCCGTGCTTCGCTTTCGCAGTGCGGCGCTTCGGCGCTCAAACATGCCGGGTCTTCACCCTTCGCAAGATGAAGCCCAAGACGCCGCCAGCCTTAAGCCCCAAGCCGGGCTTGGGCGAAAAGGCGATGCAGTAGCGGCGAAAAAAAGCGTGGCAAAAAGCGTAGGCTTTTTTACGAAATAATTTTTTTTTTTGAAACTTTTTGGCCGAAAAAGTCACTTAGTTTTTTAACCTGGTGACAAACCAATATGCTTTCAGTTCCCCCTCCTTCTATCCAGCCTATTCAACTTCAATGTCACGCAACAAAATTTCCACGGGCATTACCGAGTCCGAGTTTTTCTCAAACGCCAACAGTTCGATCTGCTGTTGCTAACAGGGCGCGGCAAGTAGGCGCTCAATTAATCGGCGATAGCTCGTGTCAAGAATCTCATTGGAAGTGTATTGCCAGTTTCAGAATGGATGCGCAGCGGTATCTGGGCCATGTAAATGCGCAGCAAGACGCATTAAACGCTTTTTCGATAACACAATCGCTTGGTCTTTCCGGTACCAACACCGCAAATACGGCCATGGGTTACTTAAATAGCGCTAAAAAATTTCTCGATGCAACAACGGGCGCACTGAATATCAGCAAAGAGGTGCATGGTACCCTGACTGTTGATCAAAGTGTTTATTGTATCAACGTTGCCGATGTTCTACTCCGCGACGCGCGGGTAAATATCGAACAGTACAATCAGGCAATAAAACCTGTGTGTGATAAAGCGCCCGGTCGTACTGTACCCCGAAGCCCGGCTCAACCTTCGGGCACCCGGCAAGCTGTGGCCCGCTTCCCGTGCGCCACAGCACCTTTAGAGAGTGCAGCAGCACCCCAGCTGATGCGTTTCTTTCTTCAGTGACGATGACACACCACACACCCCGGGTCTTTGTGAAAGCCTACCTGACGGAACTCTGCAGTGCGGGCATCGTAAAGCCTGAGTTGCCCAAAAACAGGCGTGCCAAACCCGCCTAAAATTTTTAAGGCCTCACCCGCTTGCAATGCACCAATAACGCCCGTTAGCGGCGCAAACACGCCCATGGTGGCGCAGCGTTCTTCGCCCACCTCATCGCCTTCAGGGAACAGGCAGTGGTAGCAAGGAGAGCTTGTTTGACGCAGGTCAAAACAGGCTAGCTGGCCATCAAACCGAATGGCCGCCCCTGAAACCAGGGGCTTGCCAAACTTCACGCAGGCGCGGTTAATGGCATGGCGGGTGGCAAAGTTGTCGCTGCAGTCCAGCACCACATCGGCCTGCTGCACTTGTTCTACCAGAAGAGTGCCTGCCAGCCGGGTATTGAGAGTGTGTAATTGCACGCAAGGGTTAAGCGCAGTTAACTGGGCGCGGGCCGAGTGCACTTTGGGTTGGCCCACGCGCGCTGTGTTGTGCAGGATTTGCCGCTGCAGGTTGGTTAAATCAACGGTATCGTTGTCGGCAAGGGTAAGTTGCCCTACACCCGCGCTGACCAGGTAAAGTGCTACCGGGCAGCCCCCCAGGCCGCCCGCGCCTACAACCAGGGCCTTGGAGTTTGCGATGCGAGACTGGCCTTCCACGCCAATCTCATCCAGCAGAATATGACGGGAGTAGCGCAGCAACTCCTCATCAGACAAATCCCGCAGGGCTTCTACCGTCATTTACCTGGTTTGGCTGGCTCGATGCTGGCCTGCGCGGTCAGGGGTTTGTGATCAACCGGCAAACCTTTCAGCACATTCAAGGCCTGCAGAAGCTGGTAATCGTCGTCTGCGCCAAATACCAAGGGCTTGATGCCTTTCAGGTCTTTGGCCACTTTGCTGGCAGTGTCCGGGTTCTCCTCGGCTTCCTTGTCGTTGCTCAGGTGGCGGGTCAGGTCGGCTTCGCGCACACGGTCAACCAGATCTCCTTCGGGGTTTCGGTCACGTTGTAATCCGGCGTAATGCCTTTGGCTTGAATGCTGCGGCCTGCCGGCGTGTAATACCTGGCAGTGGTCAGCTTGATGGCCGTATTGTTTTTCAAGGGTAAAATGGTTTGCACCGAGCCCTTGCCAAAAGTTTGCGTGCCTACCACTTTGGCGCGGGCATGGTCTTGCAGCGCACCCGCCACAATTTCAGAGGCAGAGGCCGAGCCCCCATTGACCACTACCACCATGGGAATGCTTTTGACGGACGTGTCAAGCTCGCGCAGGTAATCGCGCTCACGGCCGCGCAGATAGTCATCGGTGGAGGCGAGCAACTGGCGCTGGCTGTCTTCGGTGCGGCCATCGGTAGAAACCACCACGGCGTTTTTGGGCAGAAAGGCGGCGCTTACGCCCACGGCAGCATTTAGCAGGCCACCTGGATCATTGCGCAAATCAAGCACCAGGCCTTTCATGGGGCCAGATTTTTTCAGTTTGTTGTAAGCCGCAACCAAGTATTCGCCGGTTTTTTCCTGAAACTGGGTGATGCGAATATAGCCATACCCGTCAGCCAGCATTTTGGACTTCACGCTTTGAACCTGAATAATGTCGCGGACTATTTTTATTTCAAGCGGTTTTTCCGAGCTTTTTCGCACAATTGTAAGTGCAATCGTGGTTTTGGGTTTGCCGCGCATCAGGTTGACGGCCTCAGACAGCGAAAGCCCTTTGGTCGGCGTTTCATCTATTTTTACAATCAGGTCGCCTGCCTGAATGCCTGCGCGCTCTGCGGGGGTGTCTTCGATGGGGGAAATCACTTTCACAAATCCATCTTCCACGCCCACCTCAATGCCCAGACCGCCAAACTGGCCCTGTGTACCAACGCGGAGTTCTTTGAAGGCTTCCTGGTCGAGGTAGCTGGAATGCGGATCCAGATTGGCCACCATGCCGGAAATGGCTCCATTAAATAGCTTGCCGTCTTCTACGGGCTCTACGTAGTAAGATTTAATGGCACCGAATACTTCGGTAAACTGCTTGAGCTCGGTCAGGGGCAAAGGTTCGCGAACTTCCCGGTCGGCCACCGCATTCAGCCCGAGGCTGACACACACGCCAGCCACCAGGCCAATGGACACCAAGCTGAATTGACGGATTTTCTGTTGCATATTGTGTTCCTATCGCCCCTGTTTTTAAAGAGTGCCTTTCGGCTCGCCACGTAACCACTGCATAACTGGCAGACGCAGAAAAAGCCAGATACAGGCTAGCGGCGTGACCATGTCATCGGGTTAAACGGTTTTCCTTGATGTCTTAGTTCAAAGTATAAGCCAGTTTCCAGATTGCCGCTGCTGTTCCCAACTTCGGCAATAACCTCGCCGGACTCAACGGTTTGCCCGGCTGTTTTCAGCAGTTTGTCGTTGTTGCCATACACACTGAGGTATTGGTCGCCATGATCAATGATTACAATTTCTCCGAATCCGCGCAACCATTCTGAGAAAACCACCCGTCCGGGGGCCACGGCTTTTACTTTTTGACCCTCAATGGCACTAATAAAAACACCTTTCCAGGTGGGGCCGGTGCCGTCTGTGCGGGTTTCGCCAAATTTTCCGGTGATTTCACCCTCTACGGGCAAATTCATGTTGCCCTTTAGCCGGGAAAAACCACCTCCGGATGGTGTGTAGGCAGCTTCGGCAGCCCCGGTTTCTGGGGGTTGGCCGGGCGCGTCTGGTTTGCTTGCCTGGGCTTTGGCGCGGGCGCGTTCTTCGGCTTGTTTGCGCCGGGCGGCTTCAATGGCGGCGGTCAGGTCGGCAATGACCTGGGTCATGCGCGATTCATCGCGTTCAAGCCGTTTTTTTTGTCAGCGCCTGGTTTTGCAGCTTGCTGTTTAAATCGGCCATCAGGGTTTGGCGTTCGCCCCGCTGGGATTGCAATTCGCGTTCGCGCTGTTTTTGGGTGTTAATGGTGGCGTCCAGCCTGGCCTGACGGGCTTCCAGCCTGTTGCGAACCTCGGCCAGCCTGGTGGCTTGTTCGGTTTGGCGGTCGGCCAAGGCACGTTCAGCGCCCGAAACCCGTTCGAACCAGTAGCCCTCGCGCGCGGCCTGACTGGCCGATTTGCCAGCCAGCCACGCTTGGGTGGGGTTGATGTCTTGGCGCCGGTACTGGTTGCGCAACACCTCGCCCAAACGGGCTTCGGTTTCGGCCAGCTCTGCGGCAATGTCGCGTTCCTGGGCCTTGAGCGATTGAATGTCTGTTTCCAGCTCGTTGCGCTGCGTGTCCAGAATATCCAGCTGGTCACGGCTTTGTTCCAGCCGTTTTTCCAGTAACTCAATGAGTTTTTCCACCTTTTCGCGTTCGTCGGTGGTTTGCCCGATTTCCTGTTCAAGCGATTTGATTTTCTGGCGAACCTGCTCGCGCTCCTGCTTGACGCCTGCCGGGTCTTTGACGGCCGCCAGCGGGGTGGTGGGCAGCGCCACCACCAAGGCAGCGCCCGCCAGCATGCCAATTAGCCAGCGCACTTTTATTGCTGCACCTTGCCTTGGTTGGCCACCGCAGCCATGGCAGCCGCAATGGCTTCCTGGTTGCCTAGGTAGTAATGCTTGATGGGCTTCAGGTTGGCATCGAGTTCGTACACCAGGGGTTGCGCGGTAGGAATGTTCAGGCCTGTGATTTGTTCTTCGTCAATGGCATCGAGGTGTTTAATCAGGGCGCGCAGCGAGTTGCCATGTGCGGCCACCAGCACTTGCTTGCCTGCCACTATGGCTTTGGAAATGCCTTCTTCCCAAATGGGAATAACCCGGTCCACGGTGTCTTTCAGGCATTCGGTGAGCGGAATTTGCTCGGGAGAAAGTTTTTGGTAGCGGCGGTCATTGCCCGCATAACGCGGGTCTTCAGTGGTCATGGGGTTAGGGGCAACCGCGTAGGCACGGCGCCACACAAGCACTTGCTCTTCGCCAAATTTTGCGGCGGTTTCGGCTTTGTTCAGTCCTTGCAGGTCGCCGTAATGGCGTTCATTAAGCCGCCAGGAGTGCACTTGTGGCAACCACATGGCGTCCATGGCATCGAGCGTGGCCCAGGCAGTGCGAATGGCCCTTTTAAGCACGAGGTGT
>JAAURO010000160.1 GCA_012032215.1 Limnobacter sp. | reverse complement strand
ACCTTCTCCCCACCGCCGCCACCTCCACCACCAACCGGTGGAAGCTTCGAGTAAGTGGTAGCACACAGAAAGGCCCTTCGGGGCTTTTTTGTTGTACAATTCGGTGCGCGGGGCCTATAGCTCAGTTGGTTAGAGCAGCGGACTCATAATCCGTTGGTCGCAGGTTCAAGTCCTGCTGGGCCCACCATTCTTTGTTTCCCTCCTCACACCTGATTACGTTATCTGGATGTGCCACATTCAGGCGATTTCCCTTTGGAGTGTTTCCTCTTAGCCTAGGGGGGTTCGTGCATTCTTAGGGGGAATTCGGTGCGTACAAAATATTTAACCTGTGTGTTGGCAGTGGGGGTGGCTGCCTTGCAGGCAGCGTGTTCCGGCTCAGGGGACAACTCTATCGCGGCCAATCCGCCTTCAAGCATTTCTGCCCAGTCTGTACAAGACGAGTTCCATTTCATGATGTTCGACTTTGTGGATTTTGAAACGGGAGAATCTATTCCTGGCCCTTTCAATGTGTCTGTTTATTCAGACGAGGGTGTGTACAACGACTCCAATGAGGCAGTGCATGGCAGCAGTTTTGTGCACAAGGGCGGCCCCCTGCGCTTGAAAGGCCGCTTTAACAAAGGTTCCAGGGTTTCACTGGTGGCAGGTAACCGTGCTGTGGGACTTGTGGAAACAGGTGTTCGGGTAGGGCCTCCGGAGGCCAGCTTGACAGATAGCCCTGTCAAGGTGCGAATGGTCAGTCTGGCAGATCAAAAAATTGCATCGTTGAATAACTCCAGTTTGGGCGTAACCATCAGCAAGTCGGTGTTTGCTGCGCGCAGCGATGGCAGGCTGCCTGCGCTTGTACTGAGCACTCCGGACAAGTTCTACAGTGTGGATACTGTGTTGAACGGCTCGGGCCAACCCCTGTTAAGGCGCATGGGTGAAACGCGGGTAAGCATTCCAGATGGCACGGCTCCCCTTGGTTCCAATGGTGCGGTATTGGCTGTTAAAGGGCCGCTGACTGCTTCGGTGGTGTATTTCAGCCCGCTGCAGAGTGAGTCGCTTGAGCAGTTTTCCTGGCGGCTTTGTGCCAGACATCCGTGGCACTGTGCCTGCGGGCAGTGCAAAGCCCGGTAATGGCACGTTTATTACAGGTGGCTTTTCCCTTATTAACATCAGCGATGCCAATGGGCAGGCTTTGAAAAAATTCGACAAGCCCTTGCAAATAGAAAATGCCCTTGCCTCAACGCATGAGCGACCGCGCACGGGTAAACCTTACAAGGCTGGCGACAGTTTTCCGTTGTGGTCGTACGATGAAAAAACTGCCCAGTGGACTTATGAAGGCAGTGGCCTGGTGCAAAACGATTCCAACGATTTTGAAAACCTGGTGGTCAAGTTCGAAACCACCCACCTGACTGCTTTTAACATGGATCATTATGTGGACAATTGCGATGTCACCATTCAATTGCCCGGCGATCGCAAAAACTATTTGCTGGAGGCACATGGCAATGCGGCCTATCCGTTTTATATTGCCAACGAAACCCTGTTGATTCAGGATGTGGCGGCGGCCGCGGTATCAAGCCTGTGGTGCAGCCATCTGACCGCACCCGAGCGATTGTAAACGTGCCGTCTGTGCTGCCGCAAGAAGCACCGCAGGGCAACTGGGGCGGAAGCTCGGCAGACGATTGCCAAAGCCGTGGTTACACCACTGCAGGCCGTGGCCTTGATTGTGTGCCAGGCGGCCAGTTGCAACACATGACGCTTTCGGTGTTCTCCAAAGGAAGCCGTGCCTTGGTGCAGGATATTCCTTTGGTGGAAGGCCAGTATTGTGGCCAAACCAAAGAAGTAGACCCCGACCCGGCGCTGGTAAAGTACTCGCTGGAAATGCGTCTGAAAAACGCGATTGAAAGCGAACAGTGGAGAAACTCCATGATTCGGGTATCGCTGCTACGCAATGCCTCTTCAGAGTCTTCTGGATTTACAAAAATAGCCCAGTGGGTGGCTGATACCTGGAGCGTTAGTGGGTGTGATTTGAAGCAAGACTTTTCTGCTGATTTAAAGCAAGGCACGACAGTGGATAAAATTCGGCTGGAACTTTGGAAAAATGGGAATTGGACCCTTCTGGAGGAAAAGTCCGTATTCAATGGAAGTACACCAACCCGTAATTTTGCGGTGACTTACAACGCGGTGCCTCAGTGCCCCGCCGGTGGTCCTGGTGGAAGCGGCAATCCTGGAGGAGGAGGGGGCAATCCCGGTGGTGGCAGCAATCCTGCTGGGAGCGGTAGTTTTGAGTGACACTCTTTTGCTCAGGTTTTTTGGGCAAGCCGGTTTAGCCACATGGCATCGCCGTAGCTAAAAAACCGGTATTCCTGGGCAATGGCGTGGGCGTAGGCTGCCTGAATCTGGTCTACGCCTGCAAAGGCGCTTACCAGCATTAGCAGGGTGCTTTTAGGCAGGTGAAAATTGGTAATCAGGCAATCAACGGCTTTGAATTGAAAGCCGGGGGTAATAAAAATATCGGTGTCGCCCCGGTGTGGCTGATCATTCTGGTTGCTTAGGGTGCTGTGCGTCTTGTTTAGGTTGGCATGCAAATCTGTGCCTGTTTCCTGGGCCCAGGCTTCAAGTGCCCTTAGCGAGGTGGTGCCTGCTGCCACAATGCGCCCGCCGTTTCTCTTGGTTTCCAGCAGGCGGTTTATTACTGAACCAGCAATTTCATAGCGCTCACGGTGCATTTGGTGTTGGGCTATGTTTTCGCTTTTAACCGGTAAAACGTGCCTGCACCCACGTGCAGCGTGATGTTGACAATTTCTACCCCTTTGGCAGCCAGTGCTTGCAGTATTTCATCGGTGAAGTGTAGCCCGGCGGTAGGTGCGGCCACTGCACCGGGTTGTTTGGCGTACACGGTTTGATAGCGTTGCTCGTCGGTTTCTGTGGCGGCGTGGGTAATGTAGGGCGGCAGGGGCAAGGTGCCGTATTGCTCTAGCAGGGCATCCAGCCCCAGTGGGCATTCCAGCACCTTCAACACAAACAGGGCGTGGTCTCTGCCCGTTACTTCAACCCGGGTTTGGCCTGGCAATTCAATCACGGTGCCCGGTTTGGGGGCATTGCTGGCCTTTATCATGGCCACAAAGCTGTGCGCATTGGTAATGCGTTCAACCATGATTTCCACCTTGCCGCCGCTGGCTTTGTGCCCAAACAGCCGTGCCTTGATAACCCGTGTGTTGTTAAGCACCAGCAAATCGTTGGGCGAAAGCAGGCTCAGGATGTGGGGAAAGAGTTGATCTTGCAGGGGCTTGCTTGCTACCAGTAACCGGGAATTGCCGCGTACCGCAGGGGGGTGTTGCGCAATCAGGGAATCTGGCAGTAGAAAATCGAAATCAGACAGCTTCATAAAGGCCAGGGAATGGTTTGAAGGCGCTAGATTCTACTTCGTATACAGTTTTCGGGGGTGTTTTCGGTGGTGCTTGGGCTTATACAGAGCGTTGTAAAACCCCAATTTGGTGCCGAGGGCGGGAATCGAACCCGCACGATATTACTACCACTGGATTTTGAATCCAGCGCGTCTACCAATTCCGCCACCTCGGCGAAGCGAAGAAGTATGCCAAAGTTTAAAGCCAGGCGCAACAAAAATATGGCTTGTTTGGGTTGTTTGGGTTGTTTGGGTTGTTTGGGAAGGTTTTTTCGCGGTGTCAGACTTACAAGGCTACTGAAGAACCCGCTTGAGGGATTAACCAAGGCTAACCAACAAGGATACTTGCAGGAATACGCACAAAATTTCTTGGGCTGTTGGCCCGTGGCATTACTTTATGGCAATTAAATGGAAGTGGATTCTGGCAACCTTTCTGACCCATGTCTTGCTTGGGGCTGTGCTGGTGGCTGGGCAGACCTTTTACATGGCGCGCAAGATAGACAGATCGCTGGAACTGAAGTTGACACAGATACAAAGCGATGTGCTCCACGATTACTCGAACTCAAAAGCGCGGTTGCACACGCTGAATGCGGTTTCTAACTGGGCCAACGGGCTTCGACAGGCTTTTTTGGTGGATCAGATTCGTGTGTTGCAGGGCGATGGTGTGGTACTGCAGATTGGGTCTGCCATTAATCCTGATTCTTCTACACGCAGTATTGCCCTTCCTGGTTCCGAATTCAGCCTCTCCGTCACGGTATCTGATACACGGTTGTCCAATGCCAAAAAAGAAACCTTTCTGCTTACCGCCATTACCGTATTTTTTCTGGCCTTAAGCAGTTGCCTGGCCATGTCTGCCTTGGCAGGGGCCTTGTCCACCAAACTCATGACCCTGCGTGACAAGGCCGTGGCTTTGCAGGCAGGGCAGACCGGCGTTCGCTTGAGCTTCCGTGGTTCCGACGAATTGGCTGAGCTGGGCACCACTTTTAACGCCATGGCAGAAGCCATTGAAAACCAGTTCGGAGAAATTCGCCGCGGTGCCTCAGAGCTGGAACTGGAGCGCAACCGCCTCGAATTGATTTTATCGACCATGACCACGGGCGTGGCCTATCTGGATGCTTTTTCCAGGGTGTTGTACATCAACAAGGCGCTGGCTGAAATGATAGACAGCACCTGGCCCGAACCAGATACCCACAGTTTGGTGGACTTGCTGTCCAATGCGCGGCCTGTGCGCCATCAGCTTGCCGTCATGCCCGAGTTGATTCGCAATCACCTGTATGCGCGCCGAGACAGCGTAGAGCTGGAGCTGGAGAGCGGCAAAGTGCTGCAATTGCGGTTTCACATGAGCAGCACCGATGGCTCAGATTACGGAATCTTGATGGTCGATGATGTGAGTATTCAGCGCAATATGCGCGACCTGAAAGAGGCTGTCGAGAAAGACGCGCTTACCCGGGTCATGAACCGCCGCGGCTTCGATCTCACCCTTGCCAAACGTGTTTCGCAACTGATTGCGGGTGAGTCGCTGGGCCTGATGTTTATCGACCTGGATGGCTTCAAAACCGTGAACGACAGCTTGGGGCACAAGGCTGGTGATCAGGTGCTGAAGTCCACCGCTGACTTGCTCATGAATGTATGTCGAAGTGTGGACTGTGGTTGCACGATGGGCGGCGATGAATTTGCAGTAATTGTCAGTCAGGCTTACTGAAGCCTTGATGGAAACCTCTCCAAGCGGGTTATCAAGGCGTTCGACAAAGTAGTCTACTTTCCAGCGTAT
>JAAURO010000159.1 GCA_012032215.1 Limnobacter sp. | reverse complement strand
CTGTTCCAACAACGGCCTGATTTTTTTCAAATTGATCGACACTGAGGTCGCTTGGGTATTTTTTCTTTTTCATACCCAATATTATTACAAATATTCAAGATCGTGAACACGCTCTTAAACCTGTTCTTCCAGAAGCCTGACCAGTTTTTGCAGATTTTTGGGGTTGCCATCGGTGTCGATTTCTTCAAGCTTATAGCCATAGCCATACACAGGCGTTAACTTGAAGCCGTTTTCTGGGCGAAGCGCCAGTTTGGCACGCACGCGGGAAACATGGGTATCCATGGTGCGGCTGGGCAAATCGGTTTCGCGCCCCCACACCGCCTCCTGAATGTGGCTGCGGGAAAGAGGCTTGGCCAGGTTGCGGAAAAACAGCAGGGTGAGTTCAAACTCTTTTTGGGTCATAATCACCCGTTTGCCCAGCCGCACCACGGTGGAGTATTTGGGGTGAAACTCCACCCCGGCAATGTCAAACACCTCGGGGGCGGTGAGTTCAGGGTAGGTGCGGCGCAACAATGCGTTAACCCGGGCCACCAGCTCACCACGGCGAACCGGTTTAATCATGTAGTCGTCTGCCCCGGCCTCCAGGGCTTCCACGATATTTTCTTCATCGGTTTTGGCAGTAATAAACAGCGCGGGCGCCTTGTTTTTAAGCGTGTTGCGCAGCCATTGCATCACCTCTGGGCCGGTGCCATCGGGCAGCGCCCAGTCCAGCACCACCAAGTCGTAGCTTTCACGGTACATGCTGTTTTGAAAGCTTTTAAATTGTGGAACACATGGCTTTTGTGCCCCGCGCTATCCAGCACCCAACGCAGCATTTCGCTTTGGGTAGGATCGTCTTCAAGAATGGCAATACGCATGAGTAGCAGCCCCTCAGAACCTTGTTCAAACTGGAATTCACTGAAATGTTAAGTCGGTGTGGCAAGAACTGAAAGATGAAACAGACAGGCAATCCTGCCCCGTTTCTTGTAAACGCGCAGCCAGGTCAAAAGTTTACATTTGAAACGGGCCATTCCAGCAGAAAGGCTTTACCGGGTGCCAGAGGTGCTGGGGCTCGCGGCCTGTAGTGCCTCTGTGTAACGCGCAGCCGCCAATGCCAGCCGCAAGGCTTTTACTTTCAGGCGATCAGAGCGCTGCGTGTTGGGGTTGAGGTACTTTTTCTGATGCTGGGCAAGCGTTTGCGGGCCCAAGCCAGCGCGCTGCATCACTGGGGACTCCTGCAAAATTCCGTTGTGTCTAAAAAACGCACTGCCAGTTTGCACATTTTTGGCCAGGGCGGCAGGTAAGGGTCGGCGATACAGCTTAAGGTGGCTTTGTGGTTGTGCCGCCGCCTGCCATTGGGCAAACTGGGGGTCGGCAGCAAAAACTTCAGGCGCCTTGCCAAACAGTTCGCGGGCGTGCGGGTGGCGCAAGGCGTCTTTCAGCATGACAACAGCGTCTGTTCGGCACGAGTAGGGATCCGCCTGACGATTTCCCACACCCATTTTAACCAAACACACCTCGTTAAATCCTGCCCGTAAAAACTCGGCCTGCCCAAGCAGTGCGGAAAAATTACGCTCCCAACCATGGCTCAACAGCCACAGGCAACCACCCGGTGTATTTTCAGTGCTGTCCAGCGAGGTCACCCAAAGCCGAAACGTGCCATCTGGCTTTTTCTCGCGCATCAGCACAAAAGGCACTACGTGCTTGAGGTAGCGGGTTTTCCAGATCAGGCCTTTCGGGGTATCGGTTTTCAAGGTTTTTTCCAGCAGACGAGGTATGCAATTGGTTGACCGTTCGCCCTCGTGCACCACCATATGAATTCCGTATTTCTGGTTGTACAAAATGGCGGCAATTTCAAGGGCATTGTGCAGTTGGTACACACAGTCTGCCAGCGGTGCGTTGTATGCCCTCTGCGGCGCTTGGTACACCAACTGATTGCCCACTTTGTAAACACCTTGCAAGTTTTCGTTTAAAAACAAGCCATTCACGTTGTTGGCTCCGTACAACTTAATTGCCTCGTCATCGCAACGCTGCATTTCATCGCGCAGCCTTGCCCAGTGTGGTTGCGCACTTTTCAGTCATTCGAAGCGCAATCGCTTTACACTCTGGTGCTGCCACACCGCAGGCCTGAACAACTGGAGGCAGGTAAATGAACCACCGCGTAGCCAAGGCCACAACGCCCTGCAAACACGAGTAGGTTCCGTTACGGTGTGGCGACTCTAAAAGCGCTTCTGATTGAACACCGTTGCTTGATGCTGTTAAAGGCCATTTAGTTAACAAATCTGCTTTATCCGAATTCATTTTAAACTCCTTTTTAACCCAAAAAGACAGTCTAAACCCAGTGTGCCGATAGCGGTAACACTTGCTGGAGTTTCCACAGCCACTGCCAGCCTTGCGGCGGCTTGGGCGCAACAAACAGGCCCCACTTCCCGTACAATGAGGGGTTGTGTCACTAAAATGGCGCCCCTTCTTGTGCGCCCGTGCCAACCCACACCCACCAAGGCCAACCCCAGAGATCTTTCAACATGAAAGCAGTAAAACAGCTTGCCGTTTGCGTGTTGGCACTCTTGCCAGTGGGAGGGTGGGCGGCCGATTTAAGCGATGTGCGCATAGAAATCACCGATTCACTTAAACCACTGGTGCTGCAAGCCATCGAACCCGTGGTAAGCAATTCGCGACTAGACGATTTAGGCGATGTTCAGCAACTTTACCGCCGTTTAAGGCCAATTATCCGCGACTTACTGGGTGCACAGGGGTATTTTTCGGTCGAAACAAACCGCCTTCAAGAAGGCGATGAAGCACAACCTTACCTGCCAGTCCTGCACATGCAGGTGCAAGAAGGCAAACTGAGCACAGTGGGCTCGGTAGATATCGAGTTCCGTGGTGCAGTAGCCCAACCCGAGTGGGAAGAACGCCGCAGTCGCCTGCGCAGCTTGTGGATTTTGCAAAAAAACCAGCCTTTTTTTGCAGGTTTTGTGGGACGCCAGCAAAGACTCTTTGCTCAAGGGCCTTTTGGCCAAAGACTTTTCGGCAGCCAATATTGTCCAAAGCCTGGCCGATGTTAATCCCGAAACCCGGCAGGTACATTTAAAGGTGGTATACGACAGCGGCCCGGCCTACACCTTTGGTGAGTTGCAGATTTCCGGCCTCGAAAAATACCCGGAAGATCTGGTTAAAAAATACAGCCCGATTCAGCCCGGCCAGCCTTACGAGCAAGAGCGCCTGCTGCAACTGCTCTCTACCTTGCAAAACACGGTGTATTTTTCTGCGGTGGAAGTGGACATGCAACCCAACCCGCCTTCGCCCATTGAAGTGCCGGTGCTGGTTAAGGTCTCGGAAAGCAAGGCCAAGCGCATTGGTTTGGGCGCGGGCTACAGCTCGGATACCGGGTTCAGGTCAGAAGCCACTTTTTTCACCACAATCTGTTCAACAAGGCCTATTCGCTGACCTCTGGCGTGCGTCTGGAGCAAAAGCGCCAATCTGCGTTTGCCGATGTGTTTTGCCGCCAAAAAACCAGGAATACAAGATGCTGTGGGTGCTTCGGTAGATCACCAGAATATCACCCAGCTTGATATCGAACGCAGCGCATTGGGTGCCATTCGTACCTTCGAGTTACCCAATCAGCGGTTTAGTGTGGGCATCAACTTTCAGCTGGAAGAACGCTTTCTGGCCAAAACACTGCTGGGGCAAACCCAAGCCCTGGTGTTCAGCGCAAACGACACCCGGTACAAAGTAGACGACGAACTCAACCCCACCCGTGGCTATGTGGTGAACGGGCAGATTGCCGTGGCCTCGGAAAACGCGCTGTCGGATCAGGATTTTTTAAGGCTGGCCTTTCGCCACCGTGGCTACTGGACACCGAAGGCGGGCCACCTGATTTCTACCCGCTTTGAAATTGGCACCGTGCTGGCCTCTGCCCGCAACAACATTCCGCAGGATTTTCTGTTCCGCACGGGCGGCGCCAACACCGTGCGCGGCTTTGAGTATTCAGGCATTGGCGTGCCCCAGCAAGGCGTGCTGCAAGGTGGCAGGCGCTTGCTGGTGGGCAGCGTGGAATACACGCGCTGGTTTCCTGATTCCCCATGGGGTGCCGCCGTGTTTTACGACACGGGCGACGTATCTGCCAGTTGGTCCGCGCTGGAACTGGAATCGGCCATTGGTGTGGGTGCGCGCTACCGCACGCCGGCAGGCCCCATTGCTTTCGACATCGCCAAAGCAAGCGGGCAAGACAAGCCCCGGTTTCACTTTGCCCTGGGGGTAGCGTTTTAATGGGCAACAAGGTGAAGCGCTGGCTTGCGGCAATTTTGCTGGTTTTTGTGGGCCTTTGCCTGGCTGTGTTTGCAGGTTTGGCGTGGCTTGGCACCACTTCCACTGGCCTGGGCGTGCTGAGCCGTGCGGCGCTGTCGTGGGTCAACCAGCAGCCGGGTTGGCAGCTTGTACTGGAAAAACCCAGTGGGTCTTTGCACGCCGGGTTTTCTTTCGAACACATCCGCTGGGCCAGCGATGGCCTTGACATTGAAGCACAGCAGGTAAGTGGCACCATCGGCTGGGCACAACTGCTCAACAACCGCTTGCTCATTCAGAAACTGAACATCCAACGCGTGCAGGTGCGCACCCAGCCCAAGCCAGAACCCGAGCCATTCAAACTGCCCAAAGACCTGCGCCCACCGCTGGAAATCACCCTTCAAAAAGCGTTTGTGGGCGAACTGCAAGTGAATGCGCAAAGCGCAAACCACATTCATATGGTTGCCCACACCAAAGGCGGGGTGTTGCAACTCAGCGAACTGGCACTGCACAGTCAACAGGCGCAAGTGTCTGCCACCGGGCGCCTGCAGTTGGCAGCGCCTTTTCAGCTGCAATTGCAAGCCCAAGGCAGCAAAACCCTGCAAATCTGGCGCTTTCGGCCAAACTGGACGCGCAAGGCCCCTTGGACCGCCTGGGTGTCAATGTGTCGGCGCAGGCACAGCGCAAAGGCCCCACCGGACAACTGCGTGCCGAACAATCCCTGAAAGCCACCACCGTACTGCAACCGCTGGAACCGCTGCCCATAGAACGCCTGAATCTAAGCACCGAAGGCCTTAACCCGGCCGACTGGCTGGAATTTTTGCCCACCGCCAACCTGAACATTCAAGCCCGGCTGGAACCACAAGCAGAAATGGCCAGCGCGGTGGGTACACTCCACATA
>JAAURO010000158.1 GCA_012032215.1 Limnobacter sp. | reverse complement strand
AGCGCGATGACCAGCAAGCGGTCTGCCTTGGGAGGGGTCGGTGGTCAGTTGGCTAACCGCTATCAGGCCCAGGTAAATAAACAGCAGCAGCAATTCGGAGGTCATGCGAGCATCCCACACCCAGTAGATGCCCCAGGTGGGCTTGCCCCACAATGCACCAGTAACGAGTGCGAGCAGGGTCATCCAGGCCCCGGTAGGCAACAAGGCCCGCATCATGCAGGCAGACACATCGGTTCGGTACAACCAGTTCAGGCAACCATAACCGCACGCCACCACATACAAAAACATCGACATCCATGCCGCAGGCACGTGCACGTAAATTGCCCGGTACACCTCGCCCTGCACAGAATCAACAGGAGCCACACAAAGCCCCACCCACAAACCCGCTGCCAGCAGGCCAGCGCCCAATGGGCCTGTTATCCAGGCCAGTTTTGTGCTGACTGCATAAAACCGCGGGGGCGATGCCAATTGTTTAAACATGCGGAACCGTTTGTTGGGTAAAAAATGTGCCATGGTTTTTTGGTATTCCTGAAATTGTTTATTCCTGAATCAGGCGAACAAGCCCCCGAGCCGCCAAGGGGCCACACAAAAAAGCCAGTGCGCCTAACAGCAAAAGCACCCACACGGGGTTGGCCAGGCTTCGGCCTAAGTCCAGCGCCTGGCTGGCTTCCATGCCAAACACGAGCACGGGCACCATCAGCGGCAAAGACAAAACATACACCAAAACCGCACCCCCGGAAGTCAGGCTGACCATTAAACCAACCAACCCCAGCAAGGGCACCAAGGCAAACAGCCCTGCCAAAACCGCAAGCAGCAAGGCCAGTGCTTGTTGTGCATTGAACCGGAAAACAGCGCGGCCAGCGCCACTACCCCGGCCAGCGCCAGTGCCTGCACCACCAGGGCAAGCAGCATTCTGGAGACCCAATAAACGCCGGGTGGCACCCTGCTGGCGTGGCACAAAAAGAGCATCCAGCCAGATTGGGCGTCTTCGGCAAAGCAGTCTTTGGCACCAAGCACCAAGGCCAGCAAGGTAGACACCCACACCACTGCACGCGCAATCCCAGGCTGCCCACCGGGCAACACCATGCCAAAAAAACTCAGCACCATGGCATGAAACAGCATAGCCCACAGGGTTTGGCGTGCAGCGCTTGCTGCCAGGGAGCGTGCGCGTTGCAGGCTGGCTGCCACGCCAGCAAAGGCCCGGCTTGTTCGCGCTGCGCCGGTTTTTCTGTGCTGCCGGGGGTGCTGTACCAGAGAAATCGTGCACAACCACATCGGTGCCTTGTGCGGGGCGCAGGGTGCCTTCTGCAAAATCAAGGGTTCGGACAGGCAATGCCGGGTTGTAGTGCAACAGCGGCAGTGCGCCTTGGTGAGAAGCCATTACCACCTGCCCGCCTGCACCCAGGTGGGCATCAATCAGCTGGGCAAGCAGCGCAATGGCAGCCGTGTCCATGGCGTTAAATGGTTCATCCAGCAACCACAACGAAAACCCGCCCACCAGCAAAGGCAACAGGCCAAGCCGCGCCCGCTGACCAGACGACAAGGTACCCACGCGCTCTTGTTCCCAATCGGCAAGCCCCACTACTGAAAGCGCTTGCAGGGCTGCTTGCTGCGTTGTAAGGCCTTGATAAACGCTGCCGTGTTGCACAGGGCAATGCGCAATGAAGACCTTGGCCTGTGCCAACACGCTTAAATCGGCAGACAAACAAAACTCGGGCTGCAACAAAAATGCACTTTGTGCGGGCGAATGCTGCAGCAGGCGGCGCAGCAAGGTGGATTTGCCTACACCGTTGGGCCCTTGCAGCATGGTAAGCCACCCGGCAGGCGCACTTAGTGCAACGTGTTTGGCCAACACCACGCCGCCCGCCGCAAGGGGAGTAAACTGCCACTGCTGTGCAAACGCAACTGATTTATGGCTGCTGTGTGTGGTGCCTGGCATCAGGGTGTTGTAGCCAATTGCAGTGCGATTGGGTTTTGCCCGGAAAGCTGACCAAGTTGTGCCTTACTGACCTGCACCCAATCGCTTGTTGCCAAGGTGGCACCGGCGGCAGTACCATCGGCAGAAATTTTGGCCTGCACGAACAGGGTTTCGGGCAAAGTGCTAAAGCCACCACCGTTCAGCACGGCATCTTGCCCTATGCGCAGTGTTGCGTTGTGCTGCTGAAGCATTTGTACAGGTGCTTTAACCACCGCCAAGGGCATGCCCGGGCCTTTTTGTGCTTTCATGAAACAAACACGGCCGCAGCTTCCGGCAGCCTGGCAGGGCTGGCTTTGAAATCCAGAGCAACCCAGACAGCTTGTGCGCCTGGTTCAGTAGCGGTGGGCGGCCCTTGCTGAAAAGAATCTGGTGGGGCTTGCTGTGCTTGCGCTGTGCGAAAGCGTTGCCAGTATTGCTCGGCCTGATCCACGCGCCCGGCCTGCTCTGCCGCAGTGGCTGCCAAGGCCAAGGCCTTGATGTGGCCGGGGTCGGATACCAAAGCCTGCTGCACCAGTGTTTCGGGTTCGCCTGCCATACTTTTGCCTTGCGCCATGGCGAGTACATCGGCCAAATCGGCCAAAATACCGGGGTGGCCGGGCACCAATTCCAATGCCTTGCGCAAGGCCTGTGCACTGGCGGTGTAATCGGCCATCGCAGCATACGAACGCGCCAACAGCACCCAACCATTTACATCAGCGGGGTTTTGCGCAAGCTTTTGCCGAAGTGCTTCTATGCGGTTTTCTAGTGGTACCCCATCGCCCGGGTGGCCTGCACTGGCAGCCACAGCCTGGTCTACATTTTCCACTGTGCGTGCTTTGCCAGAACTGGTGGTGGCTGGCCACCGAAAAGACTGCGCATGTATTCCCCCTGTGGCCCACGTAAGGGCCAACCCCCCTGCCACCGCAGCGCATGCCAAAACACGTGGCAAATACCGGGTGCTCAAAAGCGGTGCATGCAGGGTGGGCGGACTTTTCTGCAGCACTGCCCGAGTCTGGCTGGCCTGCGTGCGCCATGTTTCCATGAGGTCAGCTTTGATTGACCCGTCCAACAGCACATCGCTTTCAATTTCAGCGCGTTGTGCGGCCAAGGCCTGCCATTCCGGTGTGCTTTCCATGGGGTCGCGAGGCACTCCAGCAGAGGGAGGAAAATCGGTGATTTTCATGGCCCACGCCCACGCAACAGCAGAGTTCAGTAAAACGAGCAAGAGAAGAAGAAGCAAAGCGGTTTGTAGTGTCACGGAATAGACCTGCGCTATTAGAAAGCCATAGAGACGCTTTGGATTGGAACCAGCGTTGTAGCAACATTCTGACACATTAAGCAAGGCAAATTTTTATCGGCAGCGTCATGGCTCACTCAAGGCTTGCGTTCACTCCGTGTTGCTGGCAAAACGGTTCCCAAAAGTGTTGCGTGCCTTCCAGATGCACCTGCTCTGGTATGGCATGGTACTGCTGATTGAAGTTGTCAGCCGCTTTTTTATACTCTGGATCCTCTGGGTCCATTCTTTCGCTGAGTGTGTTCAACTCATCGTGCAAAGATTCCTGCTGCTGTTTAATTTTAAGCGTTAACTCGCCTTGCAAATCGTTAAATGTTTGGGGTTCTTTTCTGGCCAGCAAGGTTTTGATTAAATGCGATTGCAACAAAAACCCTTGAAAAGAAAGGTTGTTTTGTGCCTCCTGGTTTTGGACAGGTTGCTGGTTTTTCCAGTTGTCCAGCTCGCGCATAAAAGATTCTCGCAAGCAGGGGTTGTTTTTTGTAGCGTCTTCAAAAACTTCTTGTAGCGTTCTTGGGCGTTCTGACTGACTGGCTGAATTGGTTTAATTTACTGCGCACGTTCATCACGTCTTGGGGGGTGATTTGGCTATGCGACCCAAACAGCAGGGTATTCATTTGCACATTCAATCTGAATTCCTGAGCAAGCGCTACACGAAACCCAAGCAGCACTTCAATTTCATCGCAAAAGTTCAGGGTTTTCACTTTGGCCGATGCGGCTTGGGCCACAACCTGTTGCCGGTATTGCATTTTGCAAAAATCCACCAGGCCTTGCGGATTGTCGTCATAGTGGCCAGCCTGCAGCCTGTCTTCTACCTGCTTGTCCTGGCACACTGTTTCCATATCCAACATGCGCAAAGCCACTCTGTCACCACAGGTGTCAATCGCATCGTGCGCCAAATTAAAGCAGGTTTCACGCAAGTCGGCATGCTGATGCAGCTGGTGCAACAAAGTGCCGACCCTCTTTTGAAAATCAGCCTTGGTGTCGAAAATTTTATATTCGCTGGTTTCCCTCAAACGCACCAAAAATGTGGCAAATTGATGTGCATATGCGTGTTGGAAGGTGCTCCAATCGCCCAAATCCTGTTTGTCAGTTTCTTGCGCCCAAGCAGACACTTCTTCAGACAAAGGGCGCACCCGCACTTGGAGACGCTGTCCCATACTGTATTCAATACGAACATTGCTGTAACCCGGCTGATTCATTAATGCGTCTAATCGGCTGCGTACAGTATCCGACAAAGAGGTGGCATCCAGATAAATGGTAAGACTACCGGGCAAGGTCAAGATGTTTTCTGGGAGGCTGGTTATCGGATTAGTATCGGCATCAAGCCTTGTCAAACTAGGCGGCAAGTTCTCTGGCAGGCTGGTTAAGCGGTTGAAATGGACGCTAAGCGTTGTCAAACTAGAGGGCAGGTTCTCTGGCAGACTGGTTAATTGGTTGTGATTGACATCAAGCATTGTCAAACTAGGCGGCAGGTTCTCTGGCAGGCTGGTTAATTGGTTACTATACGCTTCAAGCCCTTTCAACGTATGTGGTAATCTCTCCGGCAAGCTTTTCAGGCCAAGCCTGCTCAAGTTAAGCACGGCATCTGGATTGTTTGTTTCGCACCAGGCTTTTATTCTCCGGGCTGCTTCGGCACGGTTTTCAGGTGGTTCGCACCCTGCTTCGGCTTCGGCTGCCCATGCATCCAAGGGAACCTCTGATCAACTCCCCCACCTCCCGGCAACCAATTGAGCAGTTAAAATAGCGGCAAGCACCCGTCCAACCCCAGCCCGCGAACATCATGACCCAGACCAGCTTTTCCAGCCTCGAATACAAGCTCAAAAAAAAGCAGACCCGGCGAGAAAGGTTTCTCAGCGAAATGGAACAGATCATCCCCTGGCAAGACCTGCTGAAAGCCATAGAACCCTACTACCCCAAAACCGG
>JAAURO010000157.1 GCA_012032215.1 Limnobacter sp. | reverse complement strand
CGCATCGGCAGCTCATTTTCTTGTCGCTTTCATTCCAGCCGGCTGCATCCGTACAGGCCGCACCGGCTGCATAATTGCAGGACGAACCGACGCGACTCGTTTGAGCGCCATGGGCCGAACTGCCTGGACAGCGGTTCTGGCGAGGCGAATGTTGAAGGGCGAGTTTGTGCTTCACGGGGATGGAGGGGGCGGTATTGCCTGCGTGCATGTCGATAACCTTGCCGACGCCATCGTGCTGGCGGAGGCGGGACTTGTGCGGTTGGGCGTCGCGGATCGCATCACGGAGATACTGGATCAATCGTGGATGCTGCCGGCGGTGGGTCAGGGCGCGATTGGCCTCGAATGCCGCGCGGATGAAGGGCAGGTAGCGGCCGCCCCGGGCGAGAAGCTCGTCGTGGGTTCCGTCCTCGGTCACACGGCCCTTGTCCAGAACCACGATCCGGTCGGCATCGGCGATGGTCGAGAGCCGGTGGGCGATGGTGATGACGGTGCGGCCCCTGCCCATGGTCTTGAGGCTTTCCTGAATCTCGACCTCGGTCTGGCTGTCGAGCGCACTCGTCGCTTCGTCGAGAAGCAGGATCGGCGGGTTCTTCAGAAGCGTGCGCGCGATCCCCACCCGCTGTTTCTCGCCACCCGAGAGTTTCAGGCCACGCTCGCCCACCTGGGTTTGGTAACCATCGGGCAGGCTTTCAACAAAGCGATGGATGTGTGCGGCGTTTGCAGCCGCTTCAATTTCGGCCTGACTGGCGCCCGGGCGCCCATAGCCAATGTTATACGCAATGGTGTCGTTAAACAGCACGGTATCTTGGGGCACGATGCCAATTTGCGCGCGCAGAGACTGCTGCTGCACCTGTGCGATGTTTTGCCCATCAATCAGGATTTGGCCGTCACTCACGTCGTAAAACCGGTACAACAGCCGTGCCAAAGTGGATTTGCCCGCACCGCTGTGGCCCACCACTGCCACCGTTTTCCCGGCGGGAACTTCAAAACTGAGTTTGTGCAGCACTTGCCTGCGTGGTTCGTAATGAAAATCCACCGCGCAAAATTCAATGGCGGCTTGCTTCAGTACCAAAAGCGGTGCGCCTGGGAGGTCCTGCACTTCGCGGTTTTCATCGAGCAAGGTAAACATGCGATCGACATCGGCCAACGATTGCTTGATTTCCCGGTAAATAACGCCCAAAAAATTCAGTGGAATATACAGTTGAATCATGAAGGCATTGACCAGCACCAGGTCGCCCAGGGTCATGGTACCATTGAGCACACCTGCGGTGCCGCGCCACAAAACAGCCGTTACAGCAAGAGCAATAATGGCTGCCTGACCCGTATTGAGCATAACCAGCGAGCGCTGCGATTCAATGGCGGCTTCTTGCCAGGCGGTCATACTGCGGTTGTAACGGTTCGATTCGAATTGTTCGTTGCCAAAGTATTTGACAGTTTCGTAATTGATGAGCGAATCCACAGCACGCACATTGGCTTGTGAATCGAGTTCGTTCATGCGTTTACGGAACTGGATTCGCCACTCGGTCACCTTGATCGTAAACAGGATATACAGCCCCAAAGCCACTGCCGTAATAATTGAAAACCATTGGTCGTAGTGAAGAAGCAGGTAACCCACCACCAGGGTTATTTCAACCAAGGTGGGCAAAATGCTGTAGAGGGTGTAGCTGACCAAACTGGAAATGGCGCGCGAGCCGCGCTCGATGTCGCGCGTTACACCACCAGTCTGGCGGTTTAAATGAAATCTCAGCGAGAGGGCATGCAGGTAGTCAAACACCTGAATGGCCAATGTGCGCACGGCATTTTGCGTAACCCGCGCAAAAAACAGCTCGCGCAGTTCGGTAAACAGGGTGGAAGAAAGCCGCAACGCGCCATACACCACCAGCAGTGCAACCGGCATGGAGGCAGCGGCCAGCAAGGCGTTGCTAGTGAGCAGCGGGGTAAGTTGATCGATTAAAGATTTAAGTAGTAAAGGCACTCCCACGTTGGCAGCCTTGGCAGCCACAAGGCAACCCACGGCCAGAAGCACGCGCCATTTGTATTGCCACAGATAGGGGAACAGCAAACGCACTGTTTCCCAGTCTCCGCGTTGGCGGGGCCTTTGCGGGGCGGGCTCGGTGCTTCGGTGGCTGCGCATGGGTGTGTAATGCTGAAGAGTAGGAATCTGCCGATGCTACCACTTGTAACCAGGCAGCACGCCTGCCGCCCAGCAACACGTGGTTAAAACGCAGCCTTGGTGCGTACACCCACCACGGTGACGTCGCTTTGCGTAGTGAGTGCGCCGGGGTTGCTGATGTGTATCACGTGGGGAGAGACATGCAGGTTGTCGTTAACCTGGTAGGTGTAAAACAATTCTGCCTGGGTTTCAGCCGACTTTGCACCTGCGTTGGCTTGTTTGTATTCATCGCTGGCAAACAAGGCGCCTGCCGCAAACCCTATGCGATCCTGGTTGCGTCCCCAGGAATCGCCATTCCATTGCACCCCAGCGGTTACAGAACGATCAAAATTGACGGTGCCTTTAATTTGTGAACCCAGGCGTGAAAACACAGCCAGGGTGTCGCCAAGTTGCTGCGACAAAGAAACTCCAATACCAGTATGTGACTCGGTTTGTGCCGTGAGCGCATTTTCTGCCTGTGGGTTGTTCCAGACGTAGGTTTGGTAAGTGCCTTCCTGGCCAAACAAAGCAGAACCACTGTATTGGAGTTGCGCAATCGTAAAGGGATCGGACAGACTGTTCTGGAAAGAAGCACCATTGCTCGCGCCAAAAACACCCAGGCTGACCTGCCATTGCTTGCTTGGCTCTGCACTGTGCATGTACGTGGCGACCAGCCCGGGTGTGAAACCATAGTCATCGGCCCCGATATCGCCGCCAGAGTCGAGATGTGGGTTATGCACAAACACGTTGTTGAGGAAACCCTCGGATTCGTCGTCGGCAATCGCGTTGTTGTCGAAAAACACGAAGGGGTCTATTTTGCCCAGGATAAATTGAAACCGGTCTGCTTGCGGCTGACCGCCAACCGGGGTGCTTAGCTGATACCACATTTGTGCCAGCAAAGCCTTGTATTCGTCTTGCGTACCCGCCAAAGCAAATGTGGTGGAATTGACTGCACCTGTAAATGTGGTGGCACTGGGTGTGACACCAGAGCCCTGCCCGGCTCTAAAATGCGTGAACAAAATTCCTTGTGTGCCAGAACCGGGAAACTCACCCAAGGGCAATTCGATTTCAAGATCTGCACGGTAGTTCAGCTGAGAATCGTTGCGCCCTGCCACTGAGGGTGATGCAGAGAGGTTTTGGCCTACGGCCAGCAAAGAAGCGCCCACCGACACATCTTGCCAGCGCGAGGTTTCAGAAGCTGCCAATGCGGCAGCGGGAACACCAACAGCCAAAGCCAGCAGGGCATGCCCCAGCGTGAGGGTTGCATTCATGTGGATTCCTTTCAGGGTGTATAAAAAAGCGGTAAAAACCAAAAAAGGAATGCTAACACAAATGATATTTGTTCTCATTAATAAAACAAAAAGAACAGCCAATTGGTGATTGGCTTTTTTTACCTGGCCGGGATGGGTTTGCTGCCAACGCCCTCCTTCCTTACCAAAATGCGTATTCTTTGGGATTGGGCCCGAAGCGGTTGCTACCCGGCTGGCTGTTTTTGATCATGAAAATCAAAAGCAGCAAACTACCCAGAACGGGAATTATGGCCAGGAATATCCAGTAGCCATTTAAGCCCACATCGTGCAACCGGCGCACGTTCACAGCCAGTGAAGGAATAAGCGTGAATGCGCTGTAAGCCAGCACCAGAAACAAACCACCCCACGCAGGCAGTGTTTCGTTAAGCAGCAAATCAACTATCAGCAACCCCAACAGGGCCAGCAAATTAAACAGAACAAATTGCCAGTACTCGCGGCGACGTGCCCTGCCACTGAATTTTGCATATTTGCGAAGTACTTCCAGATACCAGTTCATTTTTTTCTCCGTTGAGCAGGGAAAGGACGGGCAGAGCACTCAACTGCTGAGCTGCCATCCCGGCAGTCTACGCACAAGCACGGCGGCCACCAACAATATCACTACACAGGGTGATGCCACGGGCACCTGGCGCGTCAAACCCGTTACTTTAAATTGTCCACAATCCGGTTAAAAGCAGCCAGATCGCGGGACTTCAGCCGCAGTAAATCTTCCTGAATGCGTTCCTCGGTTCTGTCTTCGTGTTGGCTTTTTACTTTTTCAATTTGTTGTTGCAGCTTTTCAAGCCGGGCTACGGCCTCGCCTTTTTTGCCATCGGCAAGTTCAAGCACCGCTTCTGACAAAATACCCAACTGCTTGCCATAGCTTGCCACTTCGGCTACCACTTCGGTTTCTACCCGGCGGTTGCCCGCAAAGTTGAATTGAAACTGCGGACTTAACCAGGTAGTGACTGGCGAAATGTCTTGAGTGACATTGCCACTAAAGGGGGTTTTTATAATGTCCCACACAGGGAAAAACCATGGATTCATTTGTTGTCTCCCAAGATTGTCCGGCAACTCCTGCGGGCATTCTACAGACCATTACCTCCGCTAAAAAGCCTTGCCTCCGCACACGGGGCCAACTAACCCTACACAAGCTTGTTACGATAGACAACTGGTGTTCTTTATCCAAGGAGGCTTCTCAATGAGTCACTCAAAAAAAGCCGTGCTCTACCGCATGCTGACGGAAAACCACATATCAGCAATGATGGTAGCAATGGCCATCTGGATGCTGATTAAATGACAACCCCCATTCACACTGTACGGGCTGACGCACCGCTGTTTTTTATCATGAATGGCGGCTCGGGCAAGCACGATGGCGAAGAAAGCCGCGAACAGCACATTCAACGTCGGGTTGCCAAAGCAGGCAGAACCAGCCATTTGTGCGTGGTTGAAAACGGCGCAGACCTGCTAGACCAGGCTGAACAGATGGCCAGAAAGGCCAAATCGGCAGGCGGCATTGTAGTTGCAGTGGGCGGCGATGGCACCTTGAATGCAGTGGCCAAAGCAGCCCTGCACCACGGCTGCCCCATGGGCATTGTGCCGCAAGGCACATTTAACTATTTTGGCAGAACCCACCAGGTTTCGCAGGAACTCAGTGAAGCACTGAATGCCCTGCTGGAAGCACGACCCGAGCCTGTGCAGGTTGGCTTGCTGAACAACAGGGTATTTCTGGTGAATGCCAGCATG
>JAAURO010000156.1 GCA_012032215.1 Limnobacter sp. | reverse complement strand
AGGCAACTTGCCGGCGTTCAGCCGTTTGCAGGTCAAGCTGCACAAAGCGAGCGGCCGAATATTTCGATGAACCCCGCCAAAGTCGCTGCCTTGTATTCCGACCCTGCCGTGCTGCGCCTTTTGGGTCAGGCTGAAGACATCGGCAAGCCGCTGGGCTTGGCACCAGATTGGGTGGTGCAGGTGCTGCTGGCAGTGGGCAATTACGGCGAAATTTTTGAGCGCAATTTGGGGCAGGCCTCGGGCCTTAAACTGGATCGTGGTTTAAACCGTTTGTGGACAAACGGAGGCCTGATGTACGCCCCGCCGCTGCGCTAAACACACACTGCACAGGCACGATGGACTTTTCTTTTTTAACCGATCCCGCCGGGTTTGGTCTTGGCGAATCGTGGTTGCCATTGCAACCAGCGGCCAGCTACGCCTTGGTGTTTCTGGCCGGTGTGCTTAACACCTTAAAGGTGGCTTTGCCTGCTTTGTTGTTTAGCACCGTTTTGGGTTTTGCGGTGGGTTTGGGCAAGTTGTCTGTCGACCCTTTGGTGCAACGTGTGTGCCGGGTGTGGGTGTCGGCCCTGCGCAATGTGCCGCTGCTGCTGGTGCTGTTGGCCGTGTACTTTGCGTGGGTGCAGCTTTTGCCAATTGCCAGTCAGGCGTGGCAGCCGCTTCCGGGCCTGTTTGTGTGCAAAAGCGGGGTATTTGTGCCAGCCTGGAATTTTGCGGGCGGCTGGCAGATACCGGTGCAGGGACGGTTTTCTGTAATTGGTGGCTGGTCAACAAGCCCCGAGTTTTTGGCGCTTTGCCTGGCATTGTCGGTCTATACCTCGTCCTTCGTGGCCGAAATTGTGCAAGCCGGGGTGCAGTCGGTGCCGCACGGCATGGTGCAGGGCGGTTTGTCTTTGGGTTTGACCAATAGGCAGGTCAGGCGTTTTGTAGTGCTGCCGCTGGCCATGCGGCTGGTGGTTCCTCCTTTAAGCAACCAGTATTTGAATTTGCTAAAAAATGCCTCGTTGGGTGTGGCAGTGGGCTACCCGGAAATTGTATCGGTTACCAATACGGCGCTGAACCAAAGCGGCCAAGTGCTGGAATGCATGGTGGTGGTAATGGCCGTGTACGCCTGCCTTAGCCTGTTGGCCAGTGTCGCCATGCAGGCAATCAATTTTCGGTTTAACCTCACAAGCCAAGCGGTAAAAAGCCGCAAGTTTGCACATGGTTGGCATTTTAAAAAGGGCAGCAAGGCCGTAAACGGTGAGCTGTCATGAGCACCTCTTTTTTTTATATGCGCTTTCGCCTGGGTTGGTTGTTGATTCCCCTGCTGCTGTGGTTTTCGGTGGTGGTGTTCAATTGGGCGGTGGTACAGGCCGTTTGGCAGCCAAACCCTCAACTGTGCCGTGCCGCCAGTGGGGCATGCTGGGGTGTGCTGGCAGAAAAATGGCCCACCTTGCTGTTTGGTTTATACCCGCAAGCGCTTTTGTGGCGGCCCGCCCTGGCTGCGATTTTGTGGGCTTTGGCGTTGTTCGGTTTTCTGCCCCTGGCAAGGCGCAGTTTTGGTGGTGCCGTGGGTTTTGTGGTGGCCTGTTTGCTGGTGGGCGCTGCCTGTATGGCAGGTGGGTGGGGCGGTTTAAGCCCGGTTAAACCGGGCTTTGGGGCGGCCTTCCGCTTACTCTTTTTATTAGCCGTGGGTGGTTTTTGCTGGCGTTCCCTTTGGCGGTTGGCTTGGCGCTGGGGCGGCAAAGCCAGCGGCGCTGGCTTTCCATGGCTTGCGCTACGTACATTGAACTTTTGCGTGCTTTGCCCTTGGTGGTGGTGCTGTTTATTGCCGCTTTTGTGGTGCCCTCGGTGTTGGCGGCCTTGCTGCCCGAGGCCGGGGGGGCGGGTAACACCGATTTGCTTGCACGCGTGGTGGTTACGATTGCGTTTTTTTCTGCCGCCTATTTGGCGGAAGTGTTGCGCGGTGGTTTGCAGGCATTGCCTGAGGGCCAACAGCAGGCTGCGTATGCACTGGGGCTGAATTACCCGCGCACCATGCGTTGGGTGGTGTTGCCGCAGGTCATTAAGGCCAGCGCACCCGGGCTGATGAACTCTTTTGTAACGCTATTCAAAGAGTGTTCGCTGGTGTCGATTGTCAGCCTGTTCGAGCTGACAGGCGCCGTTAAACTGGCAATCTCTGGCGATGTGGCCTGGCGCGCATACTCACTAGAGGTTTACCTGTTTGTGGCTCTGATTTACTGGGGTTTTTGCCACACCCTGGAGTGGCTGCGCAAAAATGCCTGACTTGCCCGGAAAAAAAAGGCACAGTGCATTTATTGGCGCGAGGGGTAGCTGGTGTTTACCTGGTGCGCACATGCTTTTTGCGACACTTCAATGTATTTGGTGAGCGCACGTGCATACCGGGCTTTTTGAAACACATCTTTCATGTGGCTTTCCAGCAAATTCATGCCGCTGTACTTCAGGTTCATGAAACTTTCGCTGCACGGGTCAGACCAGAATTCTTCTACTTCCAGTATTTGTTCTACGGCATCGTGAAACCCGGCATTGAAATTCAGAAAGTCGTCCATCGACATTTCAGCCAGCAACTGGGTGGCGTTGTTCTCCAGCAGTTCACGTGCGTTTTGTGAGGGCAGAGCACGCATTTTAAACAGCTGCAGGAAATGCGACAGCAATTCTTCTGGCAGATGCTCGGTAGGCTTGCCATACAGCAGGGTAAGGTGGCTTAAATCGGTTAACAACGTAATGACGAACTGGCCATTGATATTTTTTGCGCTTAGTGCCCACAAACTACCCATGGTTTCGTAAAACATTTCGCGCTCCAGACTGGCTGGGGCAAACGAACGGTAGTGACTACACTGAAAAGGCGCTCTAATGCTCATGACAACTTTTCCTCTGGTGAGGCTTCATTATCAAAAACACACTAAGCCGCGCCCATCACGTACTCGGGTGGATAACCCATGGTGGGCAACTCACCAGAGTGTTCGTAAAAACAACCCTAAACCGGTGGATACCATAAGCAGTGCAAACAAGCGTTTTAGCCAAACCTGCGGCAAGCGGTGTGCACACTTTACGCCCAAAGCCACGGTAAACAGACCACCCGCAGCCAGTGGCAGGCCAATTGCCCAATCTACCCGCTGTGCGTGGGCATAGCTGCAGAGTGCCACGGCAGAGCACGGGGTAACCAGAGCAAGCGACAATGCCTGCGAGGCAGTTTGGGTGCGTTTTAGCCAAACCGTAAGCATTGGGGTGGCTACAAGGCCGCCCCCCCATGCCTAAAAAATCCCATGCCTGCTGGCCGCCCAGCAGACCGATAATTGCCAATCCGAACGACTGGTTTTGCTGGCTGGAGAGGGTGTTGGGTTGCGCGCCCAACGTAGAGAATAAAACCCGCAGGCCCACCACCACCAGAAAGGTATCAAACAGCAACTGAAGCAGAGCAGGGTTTAATTTGAGTGCCAACTGCGATGTAAAATAGGTGGTAATTGTAGCTACCGAAGCCAGAATAAGACCCTCAGAGGCGGGCAGCGGGTGGTGCTTCTGGTAGTGCATAAAGCCGATAATCAGATTGGGCACCATTAACACCAACGCTGTGCCTTGGGCCATGGCCTGGTTCATACCAAAGCCCAGCACCAGAATGGGCACAGCAATCAGGCCGCCACCAATGCCAAAAAGCCCACCAAAAAACCCCAAGCCTAAGCCCAAACACAGCAATAAAATTAACTCAAGAATGGGCAGCGACAGCATGTTTTTTTACCTAAAGGGCGAGAGTGCATAGTGTCTTTTTTACTGCAAAAGTGATCAATGGCTTATAATTAAATTGATTATTAACTACAAGTAAATAATAAAAACTCACTATGGCCCACTTCTCGGACATCGGCTTTTTCTCTGAACTTACGCGCCACACCACGTTGTCGTCCGCTGCTCAGGCCCTTGGGGTTACACCACCGGCAGTGACTCGCAGGCTTGCGCAGCTGGAGGCTCGCTTGGGCGTGCAACTCATGAAACGTAGTACGCGCAGCTTAAGCCTTACCCCAGAGGGGGAGCTGTACGCGCAGAAGGGGCTGGAAATTCTTCAGCGCCTGGATACGCTGGAACAAAGCCTAGGTCAAGGCAGCGAAGTTCCGCGTGGAGTTCTGAAGGTAAATTGCCAGTTTTGGTTTTGGGCGACGGCACATCAGTGCCGTGCTGGAGCAATTCAGCGTGCTATACCCGCGGTAGAGGCCATTTTGGAATTAACCGACCGTCCCGTTGACTTAATCGGCGAGGGCTTTGATGTAGCCATTCAGTTTGGCGCCCCCCCGGATAGCCGACTCATTGCCCGAAAAATTGCCTCGCACCGCCGTTTGCTGTGTGCCTCCCCCGCTTACCTGAAAAATGCCCCCATGCTAAGCAGCCCTAAATCGCTTGCGCGTCACCAGTGCATTGTGATTCGGCAAGGGCAAGATACCTTCAGTAATTGGCACCTGGTAAGCGGCACCAAAGAAGCCACCGTGAAGGTCCAGGGCAGTTTAAGCACCAACCACGGCGAGGTGGCCGTGCAGTGGGCCTTAAGCGGACGGGGCATCTTGCTGCGTTCGGAATGGGACACCCAAAGGTTTCTTGCTCAGGGTGCGCTGCTGCGGGTGTTGCCTGCCTGGGAAGGAGCCGCTGCCGACATTTACGCCGTGTACCCCGAGCGTTCGGCATTAAACGCCAAAACCCGCGAGTTTGTCCGGCTCGTGAAAGCGTATCTGAACCAAATTGCGCAGGCTGATGGTACACTTAACGCCGATTCATAAGCGCCTGTAGCTCAGTGGATAGAGTATTGGCCTCCGAAGCCAAGGGTCGCAGGTTCGATTCCTGCCAGGCGCACCACTGATTTTCAATTTTCGAACCCAGTATTCAAGCGGTTCTCGAGGTGTTTCTGGCTGCTTTCATTCAATTTATTGCTGCGAGAAATCAGCTCGATTTTACGCTCTATGCCCATTTGATTAATCTCAGACACGAGCCTGGGGTATCCGTATCAGGCATATAGCTGAAAAACTACAAAATGGCATAGGCTTTGCTGTTCTGCTTTCTTGCCATGGAGTTGACCCCGTTTAACGGACACCTTATGTTCTCGATAAAAGAGTCCAAAGATGGTCCAACAATACAAATCTGGACCTAGTCAAAAAAATGGACAGCAGAACGCTCTAAGAGCGTGAACAACGCTCTTACAACCCCAAAGCGGTGCCCGCCGTCTGCGGTTT
>JAAURO010000155.1 GCA_012032215.1 Limnobacter sp. | reverse complement strand
GTCTTCGTAGCCGCGTTTTAAAAACTCGGCCAGAACCAGTTGTGGCAAGTTTGAAACGGAGAGGTTGCGGCCAAACATTTGCGCCAGGATGGCCTCTTTGTGTTTGCCCGGTACACACCAGCCTACACGAAAGCCTGGTGCCAGTGTTTTTGTAAAGGAGGAGCAGTAAAGCACGTTGTGGGGTGCGTACGATTTAATGGCAGGGGTTTGGTGCACGGGGTTCAGCAGGTCGAAAAACACATCGTCTTCAATAATGGTGACCCCTGCCTGGCTTGCCATTTTTGCAAGCAACATGCGTTGATGTGCAGGCATTACAAATCCTTTGGGGTTTTGCAGTGTTGGGTTTAGAAATATGGCGGCGTACAGTCCATTTTTGAGGGCTTTTTCTACCTGCGCAAGATTAATGCCCCTTGTTGCACACGTTTGAATGGGCACTGCACGCATGCCTACCTGCTCAATGGCTTGCAGAATTCCAAAATACGTGGGGTCTTCTACAATAACCCGGTCATTGGGTTTGCCTGTGGCCAGTAGCCCCAACTCCAGCGCCACAGTGTCGCCTGCTGTAATGACGATGTCGTTTGGGCTGCACATCACGCCTCTTCGTATCATTTTCCGGCAATCTGTTTGCGCAGGTCCAAATCCCCTGGCGGAGGCGAAAAGCTGGCAATGGCCTCGGTTGTTCGTGCAATTGCGGACACGCAGCGCTTTAAAAGGCCGTTTGGTGCAAGATTGTGCCCAAGCACTGCGGAGCCGAGGGTTTGCATATCTGGCCGTGCAGCGTCTGCAAGCATGGAGGCAACCAGGTTGTTGACCCGTACACTTACGCCCGTGAAATCGTATTCTGTGGGGCAGGTTTGGGGGGCGACTACAAAACACCCAGAACGCCTGACTGACCGCATCATTCCAAGGCGTTCCAGATGATTGATTGCACGTTGAGCGGTGGCAATGCTGACATTGAACTGGTGTGCAAGACTGCGAATCGAGGGCAGTTTTTCGCCGTTTCGCAGTGTACCGTTCTGAATTTGCCCGGACAGCCAGTTGCTGATCAACTCCCACAGGTGTGCGGGTTTTCTTCTGTGTGTCGCCCGTGCGTTTCGGAAATACTGGTGTCGTTGTCATACCATATCTGAAATATACTATGACATAGTATAGTTTTCCAGATATGGTTGCTACCGTCCGCTGTTGAGGGGCGTTAAGATGCCACCTTGCCTAGGGAGCCAGAAACAGACAGGAAAGGTAAGTGGGTGTTGCTTGACGAAGTAATGCGTTCCAGGAAAACCGGCTTAGGTGCGGAAGAAGGGCAGGCGCAAAGCAGGGCCATAGCACGGTTTTTCTGCGCAATTAAACAACAAGCACGATACCTGCAATTGCTACAGTTACCAAATGACAACTCGTTTTGGGTATGTGTTTGCTCGCAGGCTTTGAATTATTGAGGAAACAACTCCAGCAATCCTGCGCTTGCAGCGGCCAGCGCAAAAGCCAGAATGGGAGGCCAAAACAACAGCCAGTAATACACCGAAGCAATTACAAACCAATGCCTTGGGCTGTCTTGGCGCAGGGTTTCAATGCACCGTCTGCGTGCCATCCATCGGCTGGCAGTGTAGGCCGATAACCAAAGCGTGAGGTACCAACGGAAAGGGTATGTCTTGAACATTTCATCGTCGCCATCCTGAAACCAAGGTGCTTTGAGGTATTTGCTGCGCATTGCTTCTGGAACAAAGTACGACACCACCACGCCACCTACAAACGGGGTCCAGAAGGTGTAGGCAACTACAAAAATGCAGCAAAGGCCGAAAGTGTTCAAGAATTCTTTCATCTAATTGAACACCAATCGTTTAAGATTCGCCCTTCTTTCAAAGCGAAAAAGTCACCATTATTTTTATGATAATACCTCAGCAAGTAGGAGCCGAGTTCTTGGCCCGCATACGAAGCCCCAGCAGTTAAAACAATAGCGGCTACCCAGCCTACGGGAGTAGCCATTGCTGCCACAGACAGAGCCACACCGCCACCCACCATCAGCGAACCAAAAAAACCACCAATTTCGCGGTAAGCGGTTTCTACTTTCTGAGGTTCAGGGGTTGCAGCCAGTTTCATGCAGGTGGTGGCTACATCTACGCCAATTAACGCAATGCCTCCCATTTTACTGGCTTGGGCCAGTTGCTGCACCCGCTTTAGGGCACTGATATTAATAGGGTCAGGGAGCAGACTTTGCGGCACCCCCTGAAACAAAGCCTGATGGCTGGATTTGCCATTGAAAAACGTACGCTCCAATGGCCCCAACCGCTTTTTAATACGGTCAACAATGCTTTGTTGGCGCGCATCGAAATGCATGAGCAGCGAGCGATCATCGCTTGTTGTAGCAAAGTGGGCCTTTTGTTCAGCCCAGCGAGCAAATTCACGCAGCTCGTTTTGAATTTGGCGTCCTGACAGTGTTCCCAGCGTGCCAAAGTGAATGCCTGCGGCCTGACTTGCCAAGCCAAATGTTTCCTGAAACCCCATTACTACCCGCATGGCCTCAAGCTCTAGCGGCGAAGGAGGAAGCAATGCCTGCAACTGAGACTTGCTGACCGACAGACTGGGTTGCCGGGTTTGAAGCTGTTTGGCCAGGGCTGCCTTGTCCGCCGTCATAAACTGCCTAGACTTGGCCGCATGTAAACTGGGCACAATTAGCACTTTGCTACGCAACGGCGAGTTGGCATTGAACACCTCTGGGTTCAAGTGCTGTAAAAGCCGTGTTAACTGCTGGTGTTCAGGGCTTGATAGAGGCACTCCATACACTGCGCACACAGTTTGTGCCAGATCGTGCTGGGGGTGCGCTATCCACAAACCAATTTGGGTATCAAACAAGCCGGGAAAAGACATAGCACGGTTTTTCTGCGCAATTAAACAACAAGCACGATACCTGCAATTGCTGCAGTTACCAAATGACAACTCGTTTTGGGTATGTGTTTGTGCGAGTGGCAAAGTTTGAGTCTCTGGATGCACCTTAAACACGTTTACTTTTAAAAAGGCCTTGAATAACCTTCTGATTGTGTGACAATTCTTCCAGTTTGATTCTGCCCCGGTATCTCTGGCACGGCAGCCTGTTTTGTTTTGAACCTTCCTTTAAGCCTGTTGGCTCACCCAACCACCATGAAAATGCGAACCGACTACTGCGGCAATATTACGCAGCAATACCTTGAACAAACCGTGGCCGTGTGCGGCTGGGTGCAGCGCCGCAGAGACCACGGTGGGGTTATTTTTATCGACCTGCGCGACCGTGAGGGCCTGGTACAGATAGTGTGCGACCCCGATATCCCCGAGATGTTTACGTTGGCCGAAACCGTGCGCAACGAGTTTTGCCTGCGCATAGAAGGCCTGGTGCGCAACCGCCCGGCTGGCACAGAAAACACCAGCCTGAAAAGCGGCCAGATAGAATTGCTGTGCAAAAAACTGGAAGTGCTGAATGCCTCGGTTACCCCCCCTTTCATGCTGGACGACGAAAACCTGTCGGAAACCACCCGCTTAACGCACCGCGTGCTCGATTTACGCCGCCCGCAAATGCAGAAAAACCTCAGGCTGCGCCACCGTGTCACCATGGCGGTGCGCCGTTACCTGGACGACCAGGGATTTATCGACATCGAAACCCCCATGCTCACCAAAAGCACGCCCGAAGGCGCACGCGATTATCTGGTGCCCTCGCGCGTGCATGCGGGCGAGTTTTTTGCCCTGCCGCAGTCGCCGCAGTTGTTTAAGCAGATGCTGATGGTATCGGGCTTCGACCGTTATTACCAGATTACCAAATGCTTCCGCGATGAAGATTTACGGGCCGACCGCCAGCCCGAGTTTACCCAAATCGACATCGAAACCTCATTTCTGAAAGAAAGCGAAATTCGCGATCTCTTTGAAAACATGATTCGCGAAGTGTTTAAAAGCACCATGCAAGTAGACCTTCCGGGCCGCTTTCCGGTGATGACTTACCAAGACGCCCTGGCCCGCTTTGGCTCGGACAAACCCGATTTGCGCGTGAAAATGGAGTTCACCGAACTGACCGATGTCATGAAAGACGTGGATTTCAAGGTGTTTAGCGGCCCAGCCAATGCCGAAGGTGGCCGTGTGGTGGGTCTGCGTGTGCCGGGTGGGGCAGAAATTCCCCGCTCTGAAATTGATGACTACACCAAGTTTGTGGGCATTTACGGTGCCAAAGGGTTGGCCTGGATTAAAGTCAACGAGTTGGCCAAAGGCCGCGAAGGCTTGCAATCGCCCATCGTGAAAAATATCCACGATGGTGCTTTGGATGAATTGCTTAAACGCACCGGTGCCCAAAATGGCGACATTCTGTTTTTCGGCGCCGACAAAGCCAAAGTGGTGAACGATGCCATAGGCGCTCTGCGCCTGAAAGTGGGTCACAGCCCCTTTGGCAAGTCCAGAGGTTTAGTGCAAGGCCAGTGGGAACCACTGTGGGTGGTTGATTTCCCGATGTTTGAATACGACGAAGAGGGTGGGCGCTGGTCTGCCTGTCACCACCCTTTTACCAGCCCCAAGGAAGGCCACGAAGACTACCTGACCAGCGCCCCCGAAAAATGCCTGGCCAAAGCCTACGACATGGTGCTGAATGGCTGGGAGCTGGGCGGTGGTTCAGAACGCATTTACAAGGAAGCCGTGCAAAGCAAGGTGTTTCGTGCGCTGAATATCGATGAACACGAGGCCCGCGCTAAATTTGGCTTTTTGCTGGATGCCCTGCAATACGGTGCGCCGCCACATGGTGGCATTGCCTTTGGCCTGGACCGCATTGTTACCATGATGTCGGGCGCGGAAAGCATTCGCGATGTCATTGCTTTCCCAAAAACCCAGCGCGCGCAGTGCCTGCTCACCCAGGCGCCCAGCGAGGTAGACGACAGGCAGTTGCGCGAACTGCACATTCGGTTGCGTCCAAGCGAGGTGAAAACGCAGTAAGTAGTGTTTCTTGGCTGCAAGCGCCTTGCAAAAAGCGCAGTGATATCCAGTGATCTCACGAGCATTCTTGCAAGGCGCTTGCGCCCGAATCCACCAGATATGCGCCACAGGGAGTTGTTCAGAGGTTCCCTAACTGCCTCTCTTCTTTTTACACAATCTGTGTCGCTTGTGGTGGGAATCTAAGAACTGATGGGCAAGCAATGAGCGCATTAATCACCGTTGACCTCCCCGGCCCTGGCATAGACCCGATGGTGTTTGTGCAGGGCGGCATGCCGCGCTGGATTTTTACCGATGAGTATTTTCAGCCCAACGGGTGGTTGCAGATTTATCGG
>JAAURO010000154.1 GCA_012032215.1 Limnobacter sp. | reverse complement strand
CACATTGATCGGCTTGACCAATCTGTATCTGAAGAGGAAGGAGCTGATGGCTTTGGGGTGAATCACGCCCTGAATCCGCCCAAAACGGGCGAAAAAGGGGTTTTTGAGGGGTTTCATGCCTGAAAAAGCCGGTTGAGGGGCTTTTTTTAATACAAAATCTGTGCAGAAATAAGAAGTTTGTTGCTTTTTGCTTCGCTGTCTTGGGGTTGGTGGTTTGTTCAGGGGTTCCCTAACAGTATGTGTTTCCTAGATCCCCACAATAAGCGACACAGGCTTACCCGTAATTACTTCAATCGGGGTTCTGTAGTCTAAAGCCTTTCTGGGTCGCATGTTGATTAAAAACTGAGCATCCCTGAATTTTTGTTGACTGATTTTTCCCAGAGCTGTTTTTTTGGAAAAATAACGCCGCAATGCGCTGGCCTCGCTGGAAACGATCCAGCATGAACTGCACCGGCGTTACATGATGAAATCCCCTCGTGAGGGGCTTTTCTTTATTCGCTGAACGCCGATGCCATGCGCTCGATCTCGGCGGAGGTCAGGTCAAGTCTTGCGGCCTCCTGCCGCCACGCGGATACCGCTGTCTGCACTTCCGCTATGATCGCCTCCGCCTCGGCGGGCTTCAATTCAAAATATCCAGCCACTTCCCTTGCCAGTTCCAGCGAAGCCGTGCCGTCATCCTCGGTAATCGTGGTGGTGAGAATTTTGGGGCGGATGTCGAGCGGCACGGGGTTGAGGTCATAGGCCGGAGCCAGCTGCCAGTCCGTCACCGGCAATCCGGCTTTCTTCGCCAGTGTCAGGGCCACGGCTTCCCAGCGCACGGTGTTGATTTCATCGTCCTTATGGAGGAATTTGGCGATGCTCAGATGCCCGTCGCGGTCGTGCACGGAAGCCTTGGGGCGAGCGCCGCCCAGCGATGATCCGGGAGCCAGCAGCAAACGCAAATCCTCGTCGCTATCGGTTTCCGAGAACCGCAACGCGCCCTGACGGGCTTCGTCATAGACCATCAGCAGATAGTCGATCTCCTGCAAGGTGCGCGGCGTGTCCATAGCCGCCCCGCCAGATGCGGTGCACCGTTCAAATCCACATAGACGAAGATTTCTTTTTCCATGTTCTAATCCTTCGCCGGTTTGGATTTGCCCGGATTCTGTTTGGTTCGGCGGATGCGCTGCGGCAGGCGTTCTTCGTCCAGCTCCAGCCCGACTGCATCCTGCGTCACATCCGCCAGCGCCCCCAGACGCTCCACCATGCCCAGCACGAACAGCACGGTGGCATAGGCTCCGATGGATGCGCCCGGTTCGCCTTTCTCGATTTTGCTCAGCGTCATGCGGGTGATGGATGCCCGCTCCGCCATATCAGAGCTCCTTAATGGACGTTAAATCAAGATTTGGTGAATGCCATGCCCTATAAGCGGGATTTGCCAGCTAATAAATAACCCGCCCCAAATTCAAATCCTGCAAAATGGTGGTGGCTATTTCTTCAATGGATTTGCTGGTAGAACTTAACCAGTTTATGCCTTCGCGGCGCATCATGTGCTCGGCGGCTTTGGTTTCTTTGCGGCAGTTTTCCAGCGATGCATACACGCTGCTGGGCCTGCGTTCATTGCGTATTTCAGAAAGGCGCTCTGCCGAAATAGACAGCCCAAAAATTTTGTGTTTGTGTGGGGGCAGGGCGCTTGGTAGTTCTCCACGGTCGAAATCTTCGGGAATAAGCGGGTAATTGGCTGCTTTTACGCCGTACTGCATGGCCAGATACAGGCTGGTGGGGGTTTTTCCCGAACGCGAAACGCCTACCAAAATTACATCGGCGGCTTCCAGGTCTCGGGCGGTTTGCCCATCGTCGTGGGCCAACGCAAAATTAATGGCTTCTATGCGGTCTTTGTAGCCAGAATCGTCGGTAATGGTGTGCGAGCGGCCAATGCGGTGGGTGCTTTTCAAGCCCAGCTCGGCTTCCAGAGGTTCTACAAAGGTTTGAAACAAGTCCATAAAAATGCCTTTGGCCTGTTTCACCACCTGGTTGATTCGTGGATTAACCAGCGTGCTGAACACCACCGGCGGCTTTCCATCGTAGGTGGCAAGGTCGTCGATTTTTGCCGGGCAGCAATGGCTTTTACCTCAGAATCAATGAACGGAATGCGCACTTGCCGGAACCGCGCGCCATCAAACTGGGCCAGCACCGCATGACCAAGGGTTTCTGCGGTAATTCCGGTGCCATCTGATAGAAAAACAACAGTTCTTTCCACGAGAGGCGGTGTGCTCATTGTTAAACTCCAGGCTCGTTATTCATTGCGGTGATACAGTTTACAATCAGTCAAGGTAAAGTGTGTAGGCATGGCAGGGTACTTGGTGTACTTCGTGCGCTTGGTGGCGAAGAAATAGCAAATTGCATCTAAAAGTGTGTAATCCGCTATTTCTTTTAAATTGACAAGGTGATGTATGTCCAACTCAACACAAGCAAGCCCCGTGGGTGTGCCCGCCAATGCGCTCGTGGTTCCTCTAGGGCAACTGCGCAAAGAAGACGTAGATACCGTAGGCGGTAAAAATTCTTCTTTGGGCGAAATGATTTCCCAACTGGCCGATGCCGGTGTGCAAGTGCCCGGCGGCTTTGCCACCACCGCCCATGCCTTCCGCGAGTTTTTAAAAGCCAACCAGCTGGTTGAGCGCATTAACCACAAGCTGAATGCGCTGAATGTGGAAGATGTAAACGCCCTTGCCAAAGCAGGCGCGGAAATTCGAAAGTGGGTAACTGAGGCCCCTTTGCCCACCGATTTACAAGCTGCAATCACGGAAAGCTATGCTGCCATGATGCAAGCCAGCGGTGGCAAAATTGCCGTAGCTGTGCGCTCTTCGGCCACTGCCGAAGATTTGCCCGATGCCTCGTTTGCAGGCCAGCAAGAAACCTTTCTGAATGTAAATGGCATTGAGCAGGTACTGGAAAAAATCAAAGAAGTGTTTGCCTCGCTGTACAACGACCGCGCCATTTCCTACCGTGTGCACAAAGGCTTTGCACATGCCGATGTGGCGCTGTCTGCCGGCATTCAGCAAATGGTGCGTTCCGATTTGGGCGCTGCAGGCGTTATGTTTACGCTCGATACCGAGTCCGGTTTTGACCAGGTGGTGTTTATTACCTCCAGCTACGGCCTGGGCGAAACCGTGGTGCAGGGCGCAGTAAACCCCGATGAGTTTTACGTGTTCAAACCCACGCTGGCTGCGGGCAAGCAAGCCATTATTCGCCGCCAGATTGGCTCGAAACTCATCAAAATGGTGTTCAACACCGCCGATGCTTCTTCCAAAGAGCTGGTACGCACCGTAGATGTGCCTTCCGAAGAGCGCAACCGCTATTCTTTAACCGATGAAGACGTGGTGCAACTGGCCAAATATGCTGTCATTATTGAAAAGCATTACGGCATGCCCATGGACATTGAATGGGGCAAAGACGGTGCAAACGGCAAGCTGTACATTTTGCAGGCCCGCCCCGAAACCGTAAACTCCCAGAAAGACGCAGAAGTCCAGCTAAGCTATCGCCTGAAAGGCAACTCGGCAGTACTAAGCACTGGCCGCGCAATTGGCCAAAAAATTGGTGCAGGCACTGTGCGGGTGATTGCCGATTCTGCCGAAATGGACAAAGTGCAAAAAGGCGATGTTCTGGTCACCGACATGACCGACCCCAACTGGGAACCGGTCATGAAACGCGCATCGGCTATTGTGACCAACCGGGGTGGCCGCACCTGCCACGCTGCCATTATTGCCCGCGAACTGGGTATTCCTGCTGTGGTGGGCTGTGGCAATGCCACCGACACCCTGAAAGACGGTATGCTGGTGACGGTTTCCTGCTCGGAAGGCGACACCGGCAACATTTACGAAGGCCTGCTGGAAACCGAAGTCACCGAAGTGCGCCGCGGTGCCTTGCCCGATGTGCCCGTTAAAATCATGATGAACGTAGGCAACCCCCAGCTGGCTTTCAATTTTTGCCAATTGCCCAACAAAGGCGTGGGCCTGGCGCGCCTGGAATTTATCATCAACAACGCCATTGGCGTGCATCCCAAAGCCATTCTGGAATACCCCAACATCGATTCCGATCTCAAAAAAGCCGTGGAATCGGTGGCGCGTGGGCACGCCAGCCCAGTGGCGTTTTTGTAGACAAGCTCGCTGAAGGCATTGCCACCATTGCCGCTGCGTTTTATCCCAAGCCCGTGATTGTTCGGCTGTCTGATTTCAAATCCAACGAATACCGCAAACTCATAGGCGGCAGCCGCTACGAACCCGAAGAGGAAAACCCCATGCTTGGCTTCAGGGGGGCGGCTCGCTATATTTCCGAAGAGTTTTCTGAATGCTTTGAAATGGAATGCCTGGCCTTAAAACGCGTGCGCGAACAAATGGGTCTGCACAATGTCCAGGTGATGGTGCCTTTTGTGCGCACGCTGGGCCAAGCCGCACGCGTGGTGGATCTGCTCGCTAAAAATGGCCTGAAAAGCGGCGACAATGGCCTGAAGATCATCATGATGTGCGAAGTCCCCTCCAATGCGGTGCTGGCCGAACAGTTTCTGGAATACTTCGATGGTTTCTCGATTGGTTCCAACGACCTGACCCAGCTTACCCTGGGGCTTGATCGCGACTCTGGCCTGGAGTTGCTGGCGGCAGACTTCGATGAACGCGACCCCGCCGTCAGGGCGTTGCTGTCACTGGCCATTCGTGCGTGCGTGAAGCAGGGCAAATACATCGGCATTTGCGGCCAAGGCCCCTCTGACCACCTGGATTTTGCCCAATGGCTTGCCGGCGAAGGTATTGAATCCATTTCCCTCAACCCCGACACCGTGGTGGACACCTGGCAACGTCTGGCCAACAAACGATAACAGGAGTAGCTGAATGAGCGACACCACTTTTTGGCTGCTACTGGCAGGCGTTCTGGTTATTGCTGAATTAACCAGTGGCACTTTTTATTTGTTGCTGTTGGCGGTAGGCGCTTTGCTGGGTGCTTTAAGCGCTTATTTGCAGGTTCCACTGAGTGTTCAAATTGCAGTAGCGGGCGTTTTTTGCCGCCGTGGCCTGCCGCTGTTGCAGCGCTACCAGGAAGGCGACACCAAGCTCGAGCTGCGCTTCCAGGTGCAGGGCTTCGACCGCGTGCTCATCGTCTGCCGTGACCTGGGAGCGGGCGCCACCGCCAACGACTCGGGCCTGTATCCGGAATCGTCCGGGCAGAATTCCAGCGCCATGCTGCCGCACCGCGCAGGCTTCGAGAAATCACTGCGCATGGCGCTCGACATGGCCGCTTTGCGCGAGGACACCGTCGTGTCGCGTGA
>JAAURO010000153.1 GCA_012032215.1 Limnobacter sp. | reverse complement strand
CGCCGGCAACGGGTTTGCTCATGGCTACAAACCACTGGTCGGTGAGCAGGGGCTCAATGACTGAACCCGTGCGGTCGCCTTTGGGTACCATCAGGGTGTGCTTTTTAATGGAGCCCAGCAAGCCGGCTGTTTGTAACTGTTCCAGGATTTTTGGCGCGCCTCGAACGATCCAGCCCTGCAGCGTTTTTGGAATGCCCAGTGTATCGGCGTGTTCGCCTTCAAGAATGTGTGCATCCAGGCTGAGAATCGTGATTTGCGGCAAATTGTGGCGCTGCCCCACGGCATAGTCGTTGAAGTCGTGCGCGGGTGTCACTTTAACCACGCCCGTGCCAAAGGTTTTGTCTACATAATCGTCGGCAACAATCGGCAGTTCGCGGTTGCACAGTGGAAGCCGTACTTTTTGGCCAATCAGATGGGAATAACGTTCGTCTTCAGGATGCACCATGACGGCCACATCGCCCAGCAGGGTTTCGGGCCGGGTGGTGGCCACGGTGAGTTGGGTCAGGCCCCTTTGGGTGTCAGCAAGCACCAGGGGGTAATGAATTTCCCACAGGCTACCTTCAGTTTCGGTGCTTTCCACTTCCAGATCAGAGACCGCTGTTTTTAAAACCGGATCCCAATTCACCAAACGCTTGCCACGGTAAATCAGCCCCTGCTCGTACAGACGCACAAACACCTCGGTGACCGCTTTTGAACATGCGGCATCATGGTGAAATACTCGCGCGACCAGTCTACGCTGGCGCCCATACGGCGCATTTGCGCACTGATTTTACCGCCCGATTCCTGCTTCCACCCCCAGATTTTTTCGACAAATGCATCGCGGCCAAGCGCGTGGCGCGTTATGCCCTGCGCTGCCAGTTGCCGTTCCACGACATTTGTGTGGCAATCCCGGCGTGGTCGGTGCCGGGTTGCCACAGGGTATTAAACCCCCGCATGCGGTGGTAGCGGTTAGGCCATCCATGATGGTTTGGTTAAAAGCATGGCCCATGTGCAGCGTGCCAGTTACGTTGGGTGGCGGCAACTGAATGCAGAAATCGGGTTTTCCTTCTTGCAGCGCGGCTTGCGCAAGCCCCTGTTTTCCCAGGCCGGTCCCCAGCGTGATTCAATGTCTGTCGGGTCGAAGTGTTTTGCTAGCGTCATGGTGGCAGGCTGTCTGGAAGGGTAAACCTTGCATTATAAACGGTGTGAAACCTCGGTGGTTGGTCAGTGGGTGTGAGGGAGGGCGCTTTCGGTTTTTGCATTCTCCCCCATTTTGCGTCACCCTTATAAAACCCAGCTAAACAAAAAACACCAGCAACCTTGTTTCACAGGAGATCCTGCATGGAAGTTTTTGAACAACACGAGTCCGCCATTCGCGGTTACAGCCGAGTTTACCCTGTGGTGTTCGACACCGCAGAAAATGCCAGACAAACCGACATCAACGGCAAACAGTACATTGATTTTTTCGCGGGCGCAGGCGTCCTCAATTACGGCCACAACAATCCGCGTATGAAACAGGCAATGATTCATTACCTGCAAAGCAATGGGGTTACGCATTCACTGGACATGGCTTCACGCGCCAAAGGCGAGTTCATTCAAGCGTTTGTAGACACTGTTCTTAAACCCCGTGGCATGACACACAAGCTGCAGTTTATGGGCCCAACGGGCACCAATTCCGTAGAGGCGGCGCTAAAAATTGCACGCCGCTCGACCGGGCGCGCCGAAGTAGTGGCGTTTACCAAGGGTTTTCATGGCATGACGCTTGGATCGTTGGCAGCCACCGCCAACACGTACTTCCGCAATGCTGCGGGTGTAGAACTGGCCAACGTCACGCATTTGCCTTTTGGTTGCGAAAAACTGTGCATGGGTTGCAACATGGGGTGTGGGCCCGCAGCCCTGGATGCGCTGGGAGCACGCTATGCCGACCCTTCCAGCAGCTTTAAACCACCCGCCGCTTTTCTGGTCGAAACCATTCAGGCCGAAGGGGGCGTGAACGTCGCCAGCAAAGCCTGGCTGCAAAAGCTGGCTGCTTTGGCACACAAAGTGGGGGCGTTGCTTATCGTGGACGACATTCAAGTGGGCTGCGGGCGCACTGGCACTTTTTTCAGTTTTGATGAACTGGGAATAAATCCCGATGTGGTCTGCCTGGCAAAAGGCATTGGCGGAATGGGCACGCCCATGGCGCTTAATCTGGTCAAGCCCGAGCACGACAAGCACTGGAGCCCCGGCGAACACACCGGCACCTTCCGGGGGCAGAACCTGTCGTTTGTGGCAGGGCGCGAGGCGCTGCGTTATTACGAAAACAGCGACCTCATGAACCAGGTAAAACACAACGCGGTTCTGATTCGTGAAGCGCTTGAACCCTTGGAAAAAACGCTGCCCAATGTGCAAGTGCGCGGCAAAGGCATGATTGTGGGGCTAGACGTAGGCAACACCGATTTGTCCAAAGCCATTGTGGCCGACTGCTTTGAAAAGGGCTTGATTGTAGCCAGTTGCGGCACGGGCGGGCGAGTGCTGAAAGTCATTCCGCCGCTCACCATTCCAGAGCCTGATCTTCGGCAGGGCTTGAGCATTCTGGTGAAATGCACCCAAGCCGCCCTGGCAACAACACAAGGAAATGCCGCATGAGAAAACGCGATGACATGACCTTTCCGTTTGAGGAGTACGAGCGACGATTGACCGAGCTGCGCACCCGCATAGCCCACCGCAAACTGGACGCAGTGGTGATTACCGACCCCGAAAACATCATGTACCTCACGGATTACCAAACCACGGGCTACAGTTTTTTTCAGGCACTGGTGGTGCCGTTGGAATCAGAATCCTTCATGATTACCCGCGTGCTGGAAGAGTCGAACGTTATACACCGCACGTGGGTAGAGCTGACCCGCCCTTTTCCCGACACCGGCGATGCCATTCAAATGCTGGTCGACGCCATTCGGGAATTTGGCTTGTGGGACAAACGCATTGGCTACGAACGAAACAGCTACTTTTTTCCAGCCTACCAACAAGATCGCATTCACACCACCCTGAAAAAAGCCAAGCTGCTGGATTGTTTTGGCATTGTGGAACAAGGCCGCCGCTGCAAAAGCAAATACGAAATAGACATTATGCGCATTGCCGCACGTGCTACCGAGGCAGGCATGAAAGCAGGCATCGAAGCCTGCCACCCAGGTGTTACTGAAAACGAAATTGGCGGTGCTATTAGCCAGGCCATGTTTGCAGCGGGAGGGGAGCCACCGGCCGTCATGCCTTATGTGACCAGCGGGCCGCGCACACTCATTGGCCATGCAACGTGGGAAGGCCGCAAAGTGCAACCCGAAGAGCACGTGTTTCTGGAGGTAGGTGGCTGCTACCGCCGCTACCACACCGCCATGATGCGCACGGTGTATTTGGGCGATATGCCCGATTCCATGTACAAAGCCCAAGAACGCATGAAGCTGGCGCTTACCGTCATGCACAACACCATTCAACCCGGCATGACTGTTTCAGACGTAGACAACCTGATTCGCAACATCATTTCCGAAAACGACGTGGGCGCTGAATTAATTACCCGATCTGGCTATTCAATTGGCATTGCTTTTCCACCCAGTTGGGACGAGGGGTATATTTTAAGCCTCAAGCAAGGCGACTCCACCATTCTGGAAAAAGGCATGACCTTCCACGTCATTCCCTGGATGTGGGCGGTAGATGGCAACAAAACCTGCGGCATTTCAGACACGATTTATCTCACAGACGATGGCTGTGAATCTTTCTTCAACTTCGAAAAAGACTTTGTGGTGAAACCCTATGCTGATACCCATTAACCCCTACACGGGCAAAGAACTTGCAGGATACGAATCTATTGACAACGAAGCCGAATTGCACCACCGCATCGGCCTTGCCCAAATGGCCTTCCCGGAATGGTCTGCCCACAGTTTTAAAGCACGCGGCGACGCCCTGCGCAGGCTTGCCACCGAACTGCGCCGCCAAAAACCCGTGCTTACCGAATTGATGGCGCAAGAAATGGGAAAACCCGTGAAAGAAGGCGGCCTCGAAGTGGAAAAATCGGCCTTTTGCGCCGATTACTACGCCGACCAGGCCGAACAGTTTCTGGCGCGACAAAACCTGCAATCGGACGCCAGTTCAAGCTATGTAGAATACCAACCGCTGGGCGTGGTGTTGGGCATTTTACCCTGGAACGCGCCCCTGTGGCTGGCGTTTCGTTTTTTAGCGCCCGCACTGATGGCGGGCAATACCTGCCTGCTTAAGCACGACCCACACGTGCCCGGCTGCGCCAAAGCGCTGGCCGACGCCATAGAGGCAGCAGCGCTGCCGCACCACGTGGTAGAAAACCTGCCCCTGCCCAACCACCTGGTGCAAGCCGCCATTGCCGACAAACGCGTGCAGGCGGTGTCGTTTACGGGCAGCAGCGCCTCTGGAAGACGCGTGGCCATTGCCGCCGCCGAGCAGCTTAAGCCTGCCGTTCTAGAGCTGGGTGGGTCTGACCCCTGCATTGTATTGGCCGATGCGAACCTGGAAAAAGCGGCTGATGTGGTTACCCTCTCGCGGATTATCAACGCCGGGCAAAGCTGCATTGCCGCCAAACGTATTCTGATAGAAGCCCCTGTATACGCGCAATTCACCACCCTGCTGCAAACCCGGCTGGAAAAACTCACACTGGGCGACCCGCTTAAACCCGACACCGATATAGGCCCCTTGGCCCGCCAGGACCTGCGCGACAATCTGCACCGCCAAGTGCAGCAAACCATTGCCGCCGGAGCCAAATGCCTGCTGGGCGGAACCCTGCCAAACGGCCCGGGGTTTTTGTACCCACCCACCCTGCTCACCGATGTGCAGCCCGGCATGTGCGCCTTTGAAGAAGAGACCTTCGGCCCCGTGATGTGCCTAACCCCAGTAGACAACTTTACACACGCCATGCAACTGGCCAACCAAACCGATTACGGCCTGGGTGCCAGCATTTGGACCGCCAGCCCGGAAAAGGCAGAACACGCAGCGCGGCACCTGGTGGCCGGCCAAGTGGCAATCAACGGCATTGTGAAAACCGACCCGCGCCTGCCCAGTGGCGGCGTTAAACAATCGGGCTATGGCCGCGAACTTGGGCCACACGGCATTCGGGAATTTGTGAATGTGAAGCAGGTGTGGGTGGGGTAGTTTATAGCTTAATAATTATATTATGGCATAGGTGTTGCTGTTCTGCTTTTTTGCCCTGGCACTTGGGGTGTGGCTTTCGGCCGACAATTTTTTGCATATTCTATAGGAGACGTGTACGATTATCCTTGTTAACGTCATTCTATAAGGGGTGAATCATGCAAAGCATGACCATTGAACAGCTT
>JAAURO010000152.1 GCA_012032215.1 Limnobacter sp. | reverse complement strand
CTATGCGCAGCAATACGCTTTGGATTATGCCCAAGACCCCCACCAACAACGATCCTGCTATTCGCCGTAACTGGCTGCGCAACGACTGGATGCCGCAACTGGAAGCGCATTTTCCGCAATCGCGCAGTGGTGTGCAAAAGCTTGCGGCGTTTTTTTCAGGCCTATTTTGCCAGCCAAGATGAAGCGCTGGAAGCAAACTATCTGGCTGACTGTGCGGCAGCTGCCGATGGTTCCTTGAATGTATCCAGCATGTTGGCCTTGGAACACACCCTTCAACTGGAAGTGTTGCGCAGCTGGTTGCAGCACGCCGGGGTGCGTTGTGGCCAGGCCAAATTGCTTGAATTGGCGCGCCAGTTGGCACTGCCGCAGGGCGGAAAACGCCAGGTGGCGGCAGGCTGGTGGGTGCAGGTTCAACGAGGAGTTGCCCGCGTGTGCGTGGCAGAATAAAAACGCCCAACAACAGGGGGAACACAATTGGCCGAGCAAGACCTGTCTCAGATTGATCCGGAAATCATTGCCCAGTGGCTGGAACAAACCGGTAACTTCAAAGTGCTGCGCCGAATCACCGAGCGAACTGATTTTGGCGGCACGGTTAAAAATCCGGTAAAAATCATGCTGCTGGACACCGAAACCACCGGGCTGGATTTTCACCAATCGGAACTTATAGAACTGGGTGCACTGGTGCTTGAGGCCGATCGCGAAATCGGTGCAATCGGGCGCGTGCTGGGCACTTTTGAAGGTCTGGAAGACCCCGGTTTTCCCATTCCACCAGAAAGCACAGCCATTCATGGCATTACCGATGACATGGTCAGCAAGCAATCTTTTAACGAAGAGGCCTTTCACCGCCTCTGCCACGGCGTGGAATTGTTTGTGGCCCACAATGCCGGGTTCGACAAACCCTTTGTGGTGCGCCGTTTTCCCTGGCTTACCGAGCAAGGCATTTGGGTGTGCTCGTTTCGCGAACTACCGCTGGCGCAAGAGGGCTATAAATCCAAAGGCCTGCAGGCTTTGCTAACCGAAGCTGGTTATTTTTATGGCGCGCACCGCGCACTGGAAGATTGCCTGGCCTTGGCGTACTTTCTGGTGCAACCGCTGAAAGATTCGCAGCGACTGCCTGTTGCGGTTTTGTTTGAAAGTGCCTCGCAGGCCATTTACGAAATTGTGGCCCTGCAATCGCCTTTCGAGAAAAAAGATCAATTGAAATCCCGGGGTTTTCGCTGGAACAGCGCGGAGAAGCAGTGGGAATACACCGCTTTGGGCTTTGCAGAAGGCAAAGAGGTGATTGAGTGGTTGAGGCAGCACATTTATGGGGTGAGCGATAAAATTCGCTTGGGTTTCAGGGTGCGCAACGGAAAAGATCGCTATGCAGGGTCGGCAGTGGCACTGCAAATCAAGGATGTGTAGGTGGAAGCACGTATTGACGCGGCCGATGCTTCTGCCATGGCTTTGAAGGGTTTCTGCGGAAATAAAATTCCATATTGCTGAGCAAATTTATTGTACGTGTGGTTTTTTCTGCAGAAGCAAACGAAAAGTTGTGGTTTTCTGGGTATTGTAATCATATGTTCTCTGCTGAAACGTATAAATACAGGTGTTTCTGTGTTTATAAAAAGCAACAATAAATAATATAAAAAAATATTGGTTTTCAGGGTTTGTTGAAATTCATGGAGAGAGATATGTCCGATAATTCTTTTGTTGGTTCCCAGGCTTTTAATCAAATTTCAAGTATCCAGGAAGACGTAATACCAAATTCCGGATCATTGGTTCTAAATATTCCTCTGGTTAATTTAATTGGTGTAGAGCAGGGCATCGCATTAAGTATTAACCTGACCTATTTAATGGGAACTCCAAGCAGATTCGGATTGCCTGAAGGGTGGACTTTCGGAATTCCTTTTCTGGTTCCCAATCAGTACCTGCAAATTAAAGGAAGTCGGTATATTGTCGATCCAGCATGGACAGATTCCACTGGATATGCATCGGGTTTGAAATACGAAAACAATCACGGCGTTTCTTTTGTAGACAATGTGGTTAGTCAACCTCTTCCCTATGGAAGTTACTCAGGGGATTACGAGTTTACTTATTCAGACGTAGACGGAAGCGTTTACTATTTTGATTCAAGTGGCCTGTTGAGAATGAAGGCCGACAGATTCAAGAATTTTATCTATTATTCGTACACATTGAATGGTTTTATAGATTATGTAATAGATAGTTTTGGTCAAAAAACACAGTTTAATTATGGTGTAAACCAGGTTAGTATTGTTTATCCAGATTCACGCACGGTAAGCATTAATTACAGCAGCGCGGGTGTTTCCAGCGTGACCGATGTTGCTGGCGATAACACCACCTTTACGTATGTAACACAGGGGCTTTTTAATGTAATCAGTACGATTGTGTACCCCACTGGTAAAACCACTACCCTTTCTTACAACAGCCTGAGTTTTCTGAACTCTTCTGGCCAGCAGTTGGCGATACCCGCTGTTTCTGACGTGGTGTATACCGATCAAAATGGAAATGTGAAAAGCAATGTGCAATTTGCCTACGGTAACAACACCGGCGGGAATTCTTTCACTGGTTTTAGTGGGGGTTACTCAATTTCCAGCGATTCCGATGGCCTGCTCGACAGCAACAACACCTTGTATGTGTATGACGTTGAAGTGCGTAAGCTGGATTCAAGCGGCAACATCATTTCCCTTGAAAACACCTTCTACAGCTTTGCCCACGTTCCAACAAAAATTGATGACTATGTGTATGAAGGCACTGTTCAAAATGGATTTTTTGAAAAAAGGCTGACCTACGACATTGCGGCTGACAAGCACAACCAACAGCCTAATTATTTGCAACCAAAAACCACTGAGCTGGTTTATGTGGCGGCCGATTCCACGGTTTACCCGAAAAGCAAATCGGAAAAAACCTATGACTACTTTGGGAATGCCACGTTAAACAGCAACAATGCCTACAGCGCTCAAACGGCTGCATATGAGTTGCAGGCGTCTGAGCAGGCAAGCTATTTCACGAATTCAGGTTCTACTGCCAACAACATACCCGATACGGTTACCAAAACCGATGCCATCACTGGTCTGGTTGTGCAAACAGTCAACCAACTGACGGCGGATTTCAACAATGTTGCCAGTTCTTCTGTCAGTTTCGGGAATGGCTCTGTGCAAAACCTGAGTCCGTGGAAAAAAATAAGTTGTACATTTGACAGCCTAGGCCGCGTACTCACGGAACAGCAGCAGTGGTTAGCATCTGTGTATCAAGGTATTGGTTCGTGGAGCAAAAGTTTTTCCTACACCTACGACAGCACCGCATTTTCGATAACAACCACTACGGTAAATGTGCTTGGAAACACCTCTCAGGTGGTCAGCAGCACCATGTATGGCCAGGTTCTTTCTGAAGTAACGAGTTCCGGGCTTGTGACTTCTTACACCTATGACAGCAAGGGAAGGATTACCAGTAAAACATTGCCTTCCGGGCAAAAAACCACCTACGCCTACAAAGTTTTTGGTACGGATGGCGAAAACAGCAAAAAAACAACCGATGCTTTGGGTTATTACAAAAAGTCGGTTTATGACTGCCTTGGACGGGAAGTGAAGGTTGTAGACAATGGAAATCAGGCAGGAGGCAGCACCGAGAGAACGCTGTCTGAAAAAGGCTACGATGACCTGGGTAATATTGTGCAAGAAGTGGATTTGTATGGCTGTGTTTCTACGGGTTCCTACAACTCCTTGGGCAAGCCCTTGTCGTCTGTTGATCCAAACAACAATACCCGATTAATTACTTATGACTACACTCAGAATTTAACCTCTACCACACTGAATGGGATGCAGTTCAAAGAGGTGTATCAAGACAACAATGGGAAGGTTGTTCTGGAAACCAGCTACCCGAATACCAACAATCCAGACTCGGCTTCTCAATACACACTGAAAAACGCCAGTTCATACTCTGGGTTCGGCAAGGTTTTAACAAAATCCTGTTCTTCAACCCAAGGCACGGGTTCTACCAGTTACTACACCACTGCTTATGCTTACAACGCTGATCTTGAGATGGTGACAGAGAGTTTCACGGCGCTGGATGGCACCACAAAAAGTGTCAATAAAGTTTTAGACCTTAACAACACACAGTTGTCCAGCACTACAACCGTGACTTATCCAGATGCCAGAACCTACAGCGTTCAAAGCGATGTGCTTCAATACAATGCATTGGGGCAATTAACGAAACTCACCAACAATCTGGATCAAACGGAAAGCTATAGCTACAGTCAGGATGGTTTGTTAAGTAGCAAGACTCAGTTCAATGGCGATGCAGTTTCCTTTGCCTACAACCCGGACGGCCAGATGATTTCGGAGACCGTTCAATCTGGTGCTTCTTCCTATTCAATTCAATATGCCTACGATGCGGTGGGAAGGCTTACTTCAACCACAGACAGTCAGTCTACTGTCAGCAAATCTTATTCATTGGATGGGATTGTACTTGAAGTATCTTACTCAGACGGAAACTCGATTTCTTATGTGCTGGATCAGTACAGCCGTGTGGTTAGCAAAACCGATGTGGCCAATCAGGCAACCACTTACAGCTACAATGCGCTAAGTCAACTGAAGACGGTGGTAAAGAACTACACTTCTGCTTTGTCAGACACATTGAGTTTTACCTATTCAACCGATTTGTCCGTTAATCTGTTACTGGGGGCACCCGCTGCGGTTGAGCTGTCCGGGCAGTACCTTGAAACCTATTCCTACGATGCATTGGGTAGAAAAACGGGCTTTGTTCGTGCACTTGGGCAAAGCAATCTGCTTACAGAAGTGGGGCAGTACAACCCCATAGGTTTGCTGGTTTCTTCTACGGTTTCTTCTTCCAGTTCAGCGCAAGCCTTGAATTATGTACGGACCTATGTGTACGATGGTTTGAATCAACTTGTTTCAGACAAAGTGGTAAGCGGTACGTCTACGATTCTTAATGATTCTTTCACTTATGATGGCAATAGCAATGTCCTGAATAAAAACTCAAGCGCTAATGGAGCTTACGATTACGACTACAACGCCATAGATCAACTGGTTTCTTATTCGGTAAATGGCGGCCAGAAAAAATCACAAACCTATGACGCCAATGGAAGGCTCACAAAAAATGGCGAAGGAGTGGTTTACCAATACGATCTTGCAAACCGGTTGACCAAAGAAACTTCTGGCCAGAATACCAATCAATATCAGTATTACCCAACGGGCTTACTCTCCCAAAGAAGTGGCGCACGCTCGACCAGTTTTTATTACGACACGACCAGCAGGCTGTCAACGCTTCTGAAAACTCGGTAATCACACAATTCTTCAT